>JAQVML010000224.1 GCA_028703645.1 Eubacteriales bacterium | reverse complement strand
GAGCGGATGTGCGCGCTGCTTGCGCCATTCTCGGCATCGATCCCGTCTATGTGGCAAACGAAGGCGGCGCGCTCTTTTCGCTTCCGGCGGAGCAGGCGCAGGCGGCGCTTTTCGCGCTCCAACAGGCCGGCGGTTGCCCGGAGGCCGCAATCATCGGCAGCGTTGCCGTGGGTCACGGCAACGTGTTTGCCAAAACGCAGATTGGTACCTTTCGGCGAATCCTGCCACCGAGCGGAGAACTACTGCCGCGAATTTGTTGAATTGTATATTATTTTTTTCGGAAATTTTCCGTTATTTTTGAGTGCTCATGCATAATCAGTACCGAAAAATCGTTTTGAAGCCTGTTTCTCAACACGAAAACAGTTTGACCAATCTACAGATTTTTCGCATGATGACATAAAGCCAACGCGTTCGTGTGTAACAACGCGTTATTTTTATGTGGTCGTCCTGGTTCAATCGATTTAAAAAAACGAACCGTACTCTTATTGAAAGGTAAACGGGAATGCATATCGATATTCTAAAATCGGTTTGAGTTTGTGCGCTTTTCTTGACCTTTTATATCCGCGGCACTATAATAAACACGCAATTTTTGCATGCAAAAGCCTGTCCCGACAACGACTTTGCGGGGTGGGCTCTTATTATGGACAGAGGGATTGGGGTCTATGCAAGCTACGCTTCTCGTCTGCATTTTTTCGCCGCTGATCGGCGCGTGTGTGCTACCACTAATCGGGCGGCGCGCACCGAAAGTGAGAAACTTTTTCTCGCTTTTCTTCGTGCTGGTCGCGTTTATTTGCGCGGCGGCGCTCCTGCCCGCGGTGCTCGCGGGAGAGAAACCGCTCGTGCGCCTCGCGTTGCCGCTGGGGCTCAGCCTCGGCTTTCAGGCGGATGCGCTGAGCGTGTTTATGGCGATGACGTCCTCGCTGGTTGCGAGCGTTATCCTCATCTACTCCTTCGGCTACATCAAGGACTACGACAACCAAAACGAATACTACTTCATGGCGGTGCTCTTCATCGGCGCCATGATGGGGCTTGTGTACTCGACCAGCTTGATTCTGCTGTATGTCTTTTGGGAGATCAGCGCAATCGCCTGCTGGCGACTCATCGGATTCTATCGCGAAGAGCTAACCATCGTGCGCGCAAACAAGGCGTTTGTGGTCACCGTGTTCGGCGCGCTGATCATGCTGGTGGGTTTCCTCGGCATCTGGGGACAGACCGGCACCTTCGAACTCACCGCAATGCGGGGCGTACATGTGCCGTCCTGGTGCGTGGCGCTGATTCTGTTTGGCATTCTGAGCAAATCCGCAACCTTCCCGCTGCATAGCTGGCTGCCGGATGCGGGCGTTGCGCCCTCGCCCGTGACCTCGCTTCTCCACGCGGCGGTGCTGGTGAAAATCGGCGTCTATGCCTACGCGCGGCTCTTTGTGGCAACGTTTGCCATCGATCCCGTGTTTACGCAGATCGTGCCCGTCATCGCGGCGGTCTCCGCGCTCATCTCGGCGGGTTGTGCCATGGTGGAGACCGACCTCAAGCGCATCATCGCGTATTCGACCATCAGCCAGCTTGCGTTTATCCTGCTCGGCGTCAGCATCGGCAATGAGACGGGCCTCGTCGGCGGCATGCTGTATATCTTGGCGCACAGCGTGGCAAAAGGCGGTCTCTTCCTCTGCGCGGGCATTGTGGAACACAACCTGCACACCAAAGACATCAACAAGATGGGTGGGCTCTACAAGCGCTTCCCGCTGACCGCGGTCGCGTTTGCGCTCTGCTCACTCTCGGTCATGGGCGTGCCTCCGTTTTCCGGCTATTTTGCAAAGTTTCTCGTCGTGCAGGGCGCGCTCACCGCAAACCAACCCTGGCTTGCGGGCGTGTTCATCCTTGGCGCGTTTATGACGGTGTTTTATCTCTCCCGCGTGTTTTTCAAGGTGTTTCTCGGGCCGGAAAGTCACACGCATGCGCACGAAAAAACCCGTTCGATGGTCGGCAGCGTCCTCTTTTTAGGTGTGCTGGCCCTCGTGCTGGGCGTATTCATTTCTTTGCCGACGGAGCTTGCGTCGCGCATCTGGGAGGTGCTGTAACATGGCTTCTGTCTGTGCATGGCTCGGCAGCGGAATGAATCTGCCGCTTTTCTTGATCGGTCTACCAATCCTTGGCGGGCTGATCGTCTGGCTCCTCAAGAAAGCGTACGCCTTCCAGATGGCGGCGGTCGTCCTCTTTTGCCTCGTCAACGTGTTTCTTTGCCTCGCGCTGTATCTTGGCGGCGGGGTGACGGTCTCTCTGCCGTTTGCGGGCTACGGGTTTGAGGCGAAGTTTGTCTCCTCCGGACTCTCCGCCGTGCTGCCACTGTTTGCCTCCGTAATCGCGCTGCTGCTCGCGGGATATTCGGCGAGTTTTTACCGCGGTAAAAAGCAAGGCGGACTCTTCCTGCTGTTTTTCTTTATCAGCGTCGGTTTTGTCAACGGCGCGCTGCTCTCCGACAACCTGCCAGTGATGCTCGTCTTCTGGGAAGGGCTTTTAATCTCGATGAGCGTTCTGCTATTAATCGGCAACCTGCAAAAGCCGCGCGCCGTGGTCAAGATGCTCTGGATCAGCGGAGTGGCCGACCTGATGCTCATGCTGGGCGTGATCATCACGATCCACGTTTCCGGTCAAAGTAATATCTCCGCGATTTCGCGCCTTCCGGTCGAAGGAGTCGGCGCCGCAGGTTGTGTGCTGATGCTGCTGGGCGCTCTTGGCAAGGCTGGCGCGGTGCCGTTTCATAGCTGGATTCCGCTCGCGGCGGAGGACGCGCAGAGTCCCTTCCTCGCGCTGTTTCCCGCTTCGCTGGAAAAAATTCTCGGAATCGGGCTTAGTATTCGCATCATCACGCAACTTTACGACGTACATCCGGGTTCGCCCGTGAGCACGTTTGTGATGATCGTAGGCGCGGCTACGCTGTTTATCGGAGTCGCGATGGCGCTCATTCAAAAGGACATGAAAAAACTCCTGTCCTACCACGCGATCAGTCAGGTCGGCTACATGATCCTTGGCGTGGGCAGCGCGCTGCCTATCGGCATCGTCGGCGCGCTGTTTCATATGATCAACCACGTGCTGTATAAATCCGGCCTGTTCCTCACCGCGGGTGCGCTCGAAAAGCGCACGGGTACCACCGACCTCAAGCACATCAGCGGGCTCGGCAAATTCATGCCCGTCACCGCCGCATGCTTTGTGGTATTCGGGCTCGCGATTTCCGGCTTCCCTGGCCTCAACGGCTTCTTCTCAAAAGAGCTGGTGTTTGACGCGGCGCTGGAGAGCAACGTCGCCTACTACATCGTGGCGCTCGTGGGTGCCGCGATGACCGCAATCTCGTTTCTCAAGCTCGGCGGTGCCGCGTTCTTCGGCAAAACGGAGCTGCCGCAGGGCGTCAAGCACGTTAAAGAAGCGCCCGTCGGCATGGCGCTGCCCGCGATCGTGCTCGCGCTGTTTTGCGTGTTGCTGGGCGTATTCAACGGCATGGCGCACAAGCTCTTGCTCACGCCCGCGCTCGGGTATACCGAGTCCTTCTCCGGCTGGCCCAAGAGCTGGGGGCTCGTCGCACTCTCCTGTGTTGCGCTGTTACTCGCTCTACTCGATCATCTATACGGTCGCAAGAAGAGCGGTGATGCGCTGCATAGCGCGGATCACATCCATTATGCACCCGGCGCAAAGCAACTCTACGCGCTGGCGGAGTCGGGTAAGCTCGATCCCTACAACTGGCTCACTTCTGCGGTCGCCGGATTCTCCCGCGCCTGCATGTGGATTGAAAAGGGTGTTTCCTGGGTCTACGACAAGGGTATACCGGGCGTGATACGCGGGGTTTCCGCGCTGCTGCACCGCGGCGTCAACGGCAGCCTGACGCGCTATCTGGCGCTGGCGGCTTTCGGGCTGGTCTGCATCGTGGTCGTGTTCCTGATCGTACTATTATAAGAAAGGCGGCGAACGTA
>JAQVML010000223.1 GCA_028703645.1 Eubacteriales bacterium | reverse complement strand
GGAGTCGCCGAGATCGCCTCCAATTGCAACGGCTTTTCGACCAAACGCCTCGACCTCGCGGCAGACCGCCTCCGCCGCTAATCGATTGCTGTTGTAATGAACGCAGACGTCGTAGCCATCCTTGGCGAGTTGCAGACAAATCGCCCTTCCGATGCCGCCAGACCCGCCCGTGACCAGAGCCACTTTGCTCATACGCCGCCCTCTTTTTCCGCGCGGAGGAACGCCTCCAACGAGGCTTCCATAGAGGCCTCGTCCTGCATGCTAAAGAGCGCGATCTCGCGCCCGACGCGGCGCTTGAGCATCTTACTCAGCACACCGCCGGGGCCGATCTCGACAAAGCGGGTCACGCCGCTTGTGAGCATCGCTTCCACGCAGTCGTGCCAGCGCACGCGCGTGTTCATCTGCGCGCAAAGCAGCGCGCGATAGTCCGCGCCAATCGGGTACGGCGCACCGAGGGCGTTACTATAGACCACGCCGCATGGTTCGCCGAAGATTTCACCCGCAAGCTCGGTCGAAAAGCGCTCCGCGGCCTCGTTGAGCAGCGGGCAGTGCGAAGGGCCCTTCATCGCGAGCATGACCGCCATCCTCGCGCCCGCGGCTTCCAGCGCGGTCTTCGCTTCGGCAAGCTCGCCAAGTACGCCGCCCAGCGTCATCTGCGTTTGTGAAAGATGGTTTGCGACAAACACGTTGGAAAACGGCGCAATCGCCGACTCCACCTGCTCCATTGTGAGTCCCACGACGGAGAGCATGCCGCCCGTACCGGGAGGTACCGCGCCGTCCATGATAGACCCGCGTCTGCGCACGATGGACGCGCCCTGCGCGTCTAATAGCACGCCGGAGGCTGCCAGCGCCGTGTATTCGCCGAGTGAGAGGCCAGCGAACACATCGACCTGCACGCCCTCCGATTCGAGCACGCGCAACATCGCGAGCGAATGCGTATAGATCGCGGCCTGAATGACCGAGCTTTCGTCCATGCCCTTGCCGGTAAAGCAGGCGGTCTTGAGGTCGATCCCCGCGCCCGCCTCGCAGCGATCGAAGGTTTCGCGATAACGGCTGTAGGATAAATATAAGTCCGAGCCCATGCCGGGCGCTTGCGAGCCCTGACCAGGGAATAAAAATGCCGTCTTCATGCGTTTGCCTCCAAGCTTGCCATTGCACCAGTCAGCGCCGCCTTGATCGCGAGAGGATCAAACAGCTCCCGCACAATCTTGTGCGCGGGCTGAACCCGATTGCACATGCAGGCGCACTGTCCCGCCATAAACGAACCGCGCTCCTTGTCTCCATGCACCACCGCGCGCATCAGCGAGCCTTCGCCGAGCTTTTCCACCGCAACCGCGCCGTCCGGGCCGTATTCTGCGCCCGCAAGCGCGCGCTGCAAGGGGCTGCGAAGCACGCGAACCGGATGCCCCGTGATGCGGCCTGTGACCTTGCTGTCGATGTCCTTTGCGCGAATCACGCGCTCCTTGTACTCCGCGTGCGCGGTGCACTCCTCTGCTAGGATAAACCGCGTGCCGACCTGCACGCCACTCGCGCCGAGGCAAAACGCCGCGGCTACCCCGTTTGCGTCAAATACGCCGCCCGCCGCCACCACGGGAATGCTCACGCTGCGCGCGATATCCGGCCAGAGCACCATGGAGGTAAGCTCGCCGATGTGCCCGCCCGCCTCGCTACCTTCCGCAATCACGAAATCCGCACCCATGCGCTCCATGAGCATCGCAAGCGCGCGGCTCGCGACCACGGGCGCCACCACGCAGCCCGCCTCTTTCCAGCGCTTGACGTATGCATCCGGATTACCCGCGCCCGTGATGACCACAGGCACCTTGAGGTCGTAGACCAGCTCGGCAATCTGCGAAACATAGGGGCTTAATAGCATGACGTTGAGGCCGAAAGGCTTGTCCGTCTGTTCGCGCAGGCGCTTGACCTGCGTTTCCACCCATTCCGGCGGCGCGTTGCCCGCGGCGATCACGCCGAGTCCGCCCGCCATCGAGACAGCGGCGGCGAGGTTTGCGTCCGAAACCCAAGCCATACCGCCCTGAATGAGCGGATATTGCGTACCAATCAGCTCGCAGATGGTACCGGGGTAACTCATTGCTGTTTTCCTTCCAGATGCTTGACCAGTTCGCCGACGGTGTGGATATCGCCCACTTCCTCCACGGGAACCTTGATGCCCGTCTCTTTTTCAAGGTTGATGAGCATCTCCACCATGTCCAGAGAGTCCATCGAGAAATCCTCGATAAAGCGGCTCTCCATCGTGATCGCCTCGCGATCCAGATCCAGTTGTGCCATAAGGCTTGCGATAATTTTTTCCTGCATGTTAGTTGTTCTCCTTTTTGTTTGATATCGTCCAATCGATCACCGCTCCGCCACTAGTGAGTCCCGAGCCGAAGCCTGCGATGGCCACGCGGTCGCCCGCATTGAGCCAGCCGGACTCCCATGCGTCACAAAGCGCAATCGGAATCGAGGCGGAGGATGTATTGGCATAGTTTGCGATGTTCACAAAAAACTGTTCGCGCCGGAGCTTCATCGTGCGAATGACGAAGTCGATGATCTTCTCGTTCGCCTGATGCGGTACGATTTTATCGATGGGTTTCTCGCCACAGCGTACGGAGAGTTCGCCCAGCGTGTTCTCCAATACTCCTACGGCATAGGTAAACACATCCGCACCCTTCATCTGGATGGATTCGCGCTTCGACTCAACCTCGCCGGTAAACGGCGTGCTGCGCGCCTCTTTTTTGACCACGATCACGTCGTCCACATCCGGCGTAGCGGAAAGAATCGGGTGTAACAGATGCGCAATTTCGCTTCTTTTGAGCACCACCGCGCCCGCGCCGTCTCCAAAGAGCACGCAGGTGGAGCGATCCGTCCAATCGCAATATTTCGTCATGACCTCGCTCGCCACCACGATGGCAACGTCCCTATTGAGCGTGTCCATCAGCGAGGCCGCGCTCACAAGCGCATAGACAAAGCCCGTACACCCCGCGGAGACATCCATCGCCGCGCAGGAGGGAATGTTCAGCGCGCGCTGCACTCTCCCCGCGAGCGAAGGCGTCAGTTCCTCCGCCGTAATGGTGCAGGCGACGATCACGCCGACGCTCTCCGGCGATTCGCAGGACATAGCCAGAGCACTCTTTGCCGCCGAGATCGCAAGATCGATCGCCGTTTCTTCTACCGCGACGTGGCGCGCGCGAATGCCGGTGCGCTTACTGATCCACTCATCGCTTGTCTCCACATACCGGGCCAGCTCATCGTTGGTCACGACTCGTTCGGGTACGCATTTCCCGATTCCCACAATCGACACAGGCGCCAGCATTTAATACCACCTCATATTCAAATATTTTTGTTGCCGCTGTTCCACCAAACGCTCCGGCGGAAGCGTCGTCAGGCGCTTGAGCGCGTTTCGAATCGCTTTTCTCACCGCCTCCGCGCTCTCGTCCATATGAAAGCGAGAGTATCCCTCCGGCTCGCGAATCACACCATCCACAATGCCAAAGCGCTTGAGATCGCCCGCCGTAAGCTTGAGATTCTTTGCGGCCTGTGAGGCCATCGAGCTGTCTTTGAACAAAATCGATGCGGCCCCCTCCGGCGAGATCACGGAAAAATAGCTGTTTTCGAGCATGATCAGCCGATCCGCCAGCGAGAGCGCGAGCGCGCCGCCGCTGCCGCCTTCGCCAATGATGATCGAAATACACGGTGTTTTCACCATCGCCATGGCGCGAAGATGCTCCGCAATCACGCGGCCCTGCCCCTTTGCCTCCGCCTCCACGCCGCAAAACGCGCCGGGCGTATCCACGAGGCAGATAACAGGACGATGAAACTTCTCCGCCTGCTTCAGCGCGCGCATGGATTTTCGATAGCCTTCGGGAGACGGCATGCCGAAGTTGCAGCGCATGCGCTCCTCCAGCGTGTGTCCCTTTTGTTGGCCGATGATGGTCACGGGATACGTTTCAAACCACGCAACGGCGG
>JAQVML010000222.1 GCA_028703645.1 Eubacteriales bacterium | reverse complement strand
CCAAAGGAGAGGAACACATGCCAGACAACGCAGCGTACTACAAACGTCGCCACCGTAAATGGTCAGATGCTGTTATGAGAAGAGATAAGTATCTATGTCAAGACTGCAAGCGGTATGGAAGAAACAAGCCAGCAGTAGTAGCGCACCATATAGAACCAATCACGGAGCGACCGGAGCTTGCATATGTGTTAAGCAATCGGAGAGCACTCTGCGACGCCTGCCACAACAAAAGGCATCCAGAGAAGGGCGGGAGAAGCAGATAAGCCCCCCCGTCATCGCGATTGAAGCGGGAGTGCTGGCAACCGGCGGCCGAAGCCTTTTCCAACTGTGCGCGATGAATAGAGGGGGGTGTTCGGAAAAACTCGTCAGAATGGCAGTTGAAGAACAAAAAAATCAAGAACGGGAATCCACAGGAAGTAAGGCGTTTTTTCGCGTTTTCACGCATGCAATATGCAGAACTTTGCAGCAGGGTTTTTACCCCCCTGCAAAGGTTAGAATTTTTCAGAAAGGTGCAGGAATTACGACATGAGCAGACCCAAGAAAACATGGATCGGAAAAGAGACAGAGCAGTTTGAAGCACTCTGCAAAATCCAGTGCTCGAAGGTGGAAATCTGTGCCGTTATGAGCGTGACAGATAAAACGCTTGATCGTCTCGTGAAGGAAAAATACGGGCAGCCGTTTGATAAAGTGCAGGAGCATTTCCGTTCTTATGGAAAAGCGTCGCTTTTGCGATCTCAATTCAAACTAGCCGAGCGCAACCCCAGCATGGCGATCTGGTTGGGGAAGCAATTTCTCGGACAGAAAGACCCGTCAATGCGGCGACCGCCCGGAGGAGACAATGGCGGCTCGTCAAAACTTGATCAGTTTTTAGATGAAGCCGACGAACTATGACCTTGTCGTCGAATATGCCCGGAGCATTATAGAAGGACGGAAGATCGCCTGCAGAGAGAAAATACAAGAGTGCGAAAGGTTTTTTCGCGATTTAGAAAATCCTGCGTATGATTTCGACTGCAAAGACCCGGAATTCGTAATTCGATTCATCGAAACATGTGTTTCCCATAAAGAAGGGGAATCGATAAATGGTGAACCACTGCTTGGGAAACCGCTGCTGCTCGAACCTTGGGAGAAGTTCATCGTCTACAACTTGCTCGGCTTTCGGCTGAATGGAACGAAGGAGCGCCGCTTTAAAGAGGCGTTCCTTTTTATCGCTCGAAAGAATGGGAAGACTCCGTTCGCCGCAGCGTTGGCGCTGGCGTTGTCGTTTCTTGAACGAAGAAGCGGTTCGCGAATCTACATTGCTGGCGCAGCGCTCAAGCAAGCGCGGCAAGCTTTCGATCATATTTTTTTCAATCTAGATCAAATGGGCGAACTGCGCGAGTTCCGTGTTTTGGACAACAATGCGGAGCATTCCATCTCGCGCACATTTTATAACCGTGGTCGAGTGACTGGTTCGCTGCGCATTGAAGCGCTTGCCGCTAACCCGGACAAGCAGGACTCGCTTGTATCCAATATTCAGATTTGTGACGAATTGCACGCATACAAAAGCGCGAAGCAGTATAACGTCATAAAAGAATCGGGCAAGGCGTATTCAAACCGTCTCTGCATCGGAATCACGACCGGCGGTGATAACCCGACCGGATTTTGCTATCAGCGGCTGCAATACTGCAAACGAGTGCTGAACAGGACATGCCCGGATGAGCAGCTGTTTATCTTTATTTGCAAAGCGGACGAGGACGTCAACGGCGATGTGGATTACACCAGCGCGGTTGAACAGGAAAAAGCGAACCCGAACTACGGCGTGTCCATCCGTCCGACAGAGATCATGGACGATGCGATTCAGGCACAAAACGATCCGCAGCAGCGTAAGGACTTCTTAGCCAAACGTCTCAATATTTTCACCTCGGCCATGAAGGCATATTTCGACGTCGAGGAATTTCGCAGAAGCGATGCGAAGTACGAGTGGACGTTGGAGCAATTGGCGAAACTCCCGATCAAATGGTATGGCGGAGCTGATCTTTCAAAATTACACGACTTAACCACGGCAGCGCTTTATGGTACTTATGGTGAAGTGGATATCATCATTCCTCATTGTTGGTTCCCCATCACTGCTGCGCATAAAAAAGCCGACGAGGACAATATCCCGCTTTTTGGCTGGAAGGACGACGGTTGGCTCACTATGAGCAACGCGCCCACAGTCAATCACGCGGAGGTCGTGAACTGGTTCAAGCAAATGCGGAGTAAGGGATTCACTATTACGGAAGTTGGTCACGACCGTAAATTCTGCCGCGAGTATTTTATCGGAATGCGATCTGCCGGATTCAAGATAACGGATCAACCGCAATACTTCTATAAAAAGTCCGAGGGTTTCCGTCATATTGAGGTCAAAGCGAAGAACGGACTTTTATATTATTGCCATTCAGCTCCGTTCGAGTACTGCGTGCAAAACGTGCATGCCATCGAAAAGACGGACGACATGATTCAATATGACAAAATCGAGCCTGAACAACGCATCGATGTTTTCGATGCGTCTGTTTTTGCCTGCGTCCGGATGCTGGAATCGCTGGAGCGTAGTCGGCAGGCCACAAAATGGTTGGAGGGTTAAATAAATGTCCAAGAGAAAAGGGCAAAAAGTACGCGCACCCACGCAGTCGCGCTCCATCAGCGGGCTGACATGGCTTTGTGCTCCGGATACATTCAGCAGTTTGATAGGATACACCGCTCTGGCTGACAACCCGGAAGTGCAAACAGCTGTTCAGCGTGTTGCGGATCTCGTGAGTTCTATGTCGTTGCACCTGAAAGAAAACACAAAAGACGGCGATCGTCGGCTTGAGAACGAACTGTCCCGCAAGGTGGATATCACGCCGTGCAAATTCACGACGCGTAAAGGGTGGGTTGAAACGATTGTGCGGGATATGCTGCTTTCAGGAAACAGCATACACATTCCACATTATGCTGGAAGCCTGCTCGATGATATTGAGCCAATCCCGCAGCGGAAGTTTTCCATCACGGATCTCGACTATGGTTACACGGTCCAGATTCGTGGCCGGACGTTCCAGCACGACGAGATTCTGCACTTCGTTCACAATCCAGATCCGGAGCACCCGTGGCATGGCCGTGGGCACCGAGTTTCTTTGCAGGGGATCGTAAATCAAATCAGCCGGGCACGACAAACGGCATCGAAGCTCATGGAGAGCCCGACACCGTCGATCATCGTTAAGGTGGATGGCTTGACTGAGGAGTTTGCTTCTCTTGAAGGGCGCAGAAAATTGTCTGCGCAGTATTTGGACAGTTCGGAAAACGGGCAGCCATGGTTCATTCCGGCTGAGGCTTTTTCGGTTGAGAAAGTTACGCCTTTGAATTTGGATGATCTTGCGATCATCGACAGTATTAATCTTGACAAACGGACGGTTGCGTCGATCATCGGCGTGCCGCCATTTTTAGTGGGCGTGGGGGACTTTGATCAAGACGAGTATAACGCTTTTGTTCGGTTTGTCGTGCTACCGATAGCACGAGCGATCGAACAGGAGCTGACACAAAAACTGATCATATCTCCCAAATGGTATTTCAGGTTTAATCCACGCTCACTATACGCGTATTCTTTCGCGGAAACAGGTGAGGTTATCTGTAATCTGGTAGACCGAGCTATCGTTGACAGAAATGAAGCCCGCGATGCGTTGGAGTATGACCCACGGGAAGGGTTGTCCGAATTGGCTGTTCTGGAGAACTACATCCCATACACCAAAATTGGAGATCAGAAAAAGCTGGATCAAACAAGCCAAACGAAAGGAGACGGCAAATGAACGGACAAAAGGACAACCGGTCAGTTGATCGTCAGTATCGCAGCTTCGAAACGGCGCAGTTTCGCGCGGGAGAGGCGAATGGAAAACGCACGATCGAGGCTTATTTTGCCGTGTTCGGAGACACCTATGAGTTCTGGCCGGGGGCGACAGAGAGCTTTGATGCGCACGCG
>JAQVML010000221.1 GCA_028703645.1 Eubacteriales bacterium | reverse complement strand
ACGGTGTCCGCGCCGAGGGACGCCGCATGGCGAACACCCAGCTCGCAGGTCTCCATCTGCTTTGGATCAACGTCTCGCGTCACCATCAAAACCCGCGCACCGGGGCGAACGGAGTGTACGCCGATGGCAAATGCGTTGATGTCCGAGGTGAAGCGCGCATAGTTCAGCTTTGGGGTAACGTAGGCGACCGTACCCGTCTTCGTGTACTGCCCCGCGGCAACGCCGCAGAGGAATACCGCCTCATAATAACGTCCGAAATAGGTATGCAGCCGATAGTGGTGCTGCATGCGCGAGTAGACCAGCGTCAGGCAATTCGGGTTTTCCAGCGCAAAGCGCAAAACCGGGTTCATCAGCGACGGCGTCGTCACAAACAGAAGTCCCGCGTCTCCCGCTTCCGCGGTGAGCATGTCGTATGCATCCTCGCGATCCTGCAAATCCAGCACGCGGGAGTCGACCTTATCGCCCAACTCCGCTTGCATGGAGAGGCGACCCTGCTCGTGCGCGCCGAGCCAGTTGTTTTGCGCGCGCTCGCCGGAGTAAGCAAACACGATCTTGGGGTTTTTGTGTGCGGAAAGCAGGCGCGTAAAGAACGCGGGCTCCGCCGCCTCCGCGTCCTCTTCCAGAACCACGCGTGGCGCGGGCGGGTGCTCCAGAATATCCAGCTGGGGTTTCAGGGTGAGAATACGGCTCGTGAGCTCGTCCGGCAGAATATTCATCGGAAAACCGTACACATGCAGGTATTCCAGGAAGGCATCGCCCAGACAAAGCGTACAGCTGCTGTTGAGATAAACGCTCTCAAAGCGGATATAGAGCGCGTTGTAGTCCGGCGGCGCGAGCGATGGGTCCAGCTCCGAGATCAGCCGCTGTTCAATGCGATACAGCCGCTCATATTTGCGGGATTCCGACAGCTCGATATCCGCGAAAACGCCTTTTTTACTGTAGGCGAGAAAGGTATAATAGCGCTCCACTTCAGGGTCGTTTTCGTCCCATTGCGGAATCAGGCGGATGATCTCCGCCTCAAACGAGCTTGCCTCAAAATACTTGAGCACGCTGACGCGCTTGTTGCCTTCCGCAACGTAATATTTCCAGAGATATTCATACACGCGGATCGGATCGCGAATTCCGCTCTGCAGGTGCGCCTCGCAAAGGTTGATCCACTTATAGGCAAACTCCGTGTCGGGGCTGAGCAGCGGCATGAAGTTATGGGCAAACGAGTTGGCGCGGCTCGCCTGATAGGTGCCGATGATTCGGTTGAGCGAAATGCGGCGCATGGGTTGATCGACGACGGCGAGCACGCCGTTTTCCTCGCGTCTTGCGTTGAGAACGGGCAGAATCCCGCTTTCACCGCGCGCGCGGCGCAGGGTAAATTCTTTTAACGCGCGTTTTCGTGCGCGGTCATATTCTTCGTTTGCATTGTTTGCCGGGCTCATCTATTATCCTCCGGAAGTAGCGTCAATCGCTTTTTATTGTGCGGTTGTGTTCCGAGTTTTGTCTCGCAATCCGGTAAAAGATTACTCTTTATCCGGGAACTCCATCTCAAAAATATAGTAGTTATAGCCGTTGATGATGGTTGTATCGTTATATTGCAAAACGCGTT
The DNA here is from genome assembly GCA_028703645.1 of Eubacteriales bacterium. GTDB lineage: Bacteria > Bacillota > Clostridia > Christensenellales > CAG-138 > UBA7703. The sequence goes on along the minus strand of JAQVML010000221.1, from coordinate 2,373 downwards.
TGGAACCAATCGAATAGGTCAGGTGCTGGTGTCCGTGCAGGTGATAGCGCGGCTGATATTTATCGAGCAGTTTGACAAACGTCTCAAACCCTTCGTGAAAACGATCATCCCCGTCGCCGAGTCCCGCGGCGGGCGCGTGCGTCACCAGCACGTCAAACCCCTTCTTCAGCGAGAGCGCAAGCGTCGCTTTGAGTATGCGAAGGTTCATCTCCCGCTCGCTGTAGTGGTTTGGCGCCGGGCGCTCGCTCTTGCAGCCGCCAAAGCCGACAAAGCGGACACCTTTGATGATAACGGGCTTTTCTTCCAGATCGATGCATCCTTCGGGGGGATTATCCTGATATCTCGCGTCGTGATTGCCGCGCACATACAGGAGCGGCGCGGGAATCATAGTGACCAGAAACGAGAGGTATTCCGGCTTGAGATCGCCACAGGAGATGATTACGTCAACGCCCGCAAAGGCTTTTGCGTCAAAAAAGTCCCAGATAAATTCGCTTTCGTGGTCAGATACGACCAGGGCTTTCAGCTTCATGCTTGCTATGATTTCCGTTTCTCAAAATAAGATGCAGCGGGTTGTGTTCAGCGGTAAGAGATGCGCTTTTGATCGGCGCGATTCTTTACGCGGTTGTGTGCGCGATGAGAAGACAAAGTTGATTATTACGATACACGTTTATGCGCGGATTGTAAAGCGCGCGGGCCCGGTGCGCCGCGTGAAAAACCCCGTCCGCAGACTTCCACGGACGGGGAAATGAAAGACGGATTTTTCGTTAAGCGCTGGTTTTTTCGTGCGGTGCGCTATGCGTGATAAAGCTTTTTCAGCGCGTTCATGCCCTGTAAAATACACAGGCGAACGTTTTGCGCGCTGCCCTCCGCGTCGTGCGCCTCCAGCGAGCGAACGAGGGATTCGTGCAGCTTGGCGGACTTGGGAATATCCGGCGCAAGGGTGAGATGCTGGCGAATGAGCCGGGATATGGTCGATTCAAAGCTCTTATACGTCATGGCGTAAACCGCGTTGCCGGAATACTGCGTCAGTAAATAATGAAAGCGAATCATGGGTTCCACCGCTTCCAGCGGATGCGCCGCATTTTTAATACGAAGCGCAAGCACGCGAAGGGTTTCTATCTCATCCGCCGTTGCGTGCGCGCTCGCTAAGCGCGCGCATTCGCACTCGATCACGACTCGCAAATCGACCAAATTGCAAAACAACGGATAATCAATTCGAAAACTGTCGCAACTCATCAGCGCGCTGAGCACTTGCAGCGTGCCGTTGCGTTTATAGTCCGCAATGATACTGCCCTGACGGGGAATGATGCGGATAAAGCCTTGATTCGCCAGTTCAAGAATACCGGTATTGACCAGCGAGCGGCTTACGCCAAGCTCTTGCGCCAATTCGCGTTCCGGCGGTAATTGCTGGCCGATTTGATATTCTCCGGAGAATATCTTCTGCTGCATTGCGTGAACAAACGATTTCTTCAGGCCTTCTTGTTTCATATGTTTGATAACCGGTTGGCTTCCTTCCTGATTGTTTGGATGCGGCAAGGCGTCAACGCGTCATGCGCGAAGAAACCCTGCGGCGCAAGGTGTTTATACAGGCAAGCGCAGCGCGCGCTTGTGGGGAAGCAATAGAAACCAATCAGCGCATCAGCGCGATGGTGAGGCAGATGCAAACCTGCCCGACATAGTACAGCGAGAGATTGAGCGCGCGAAACCCCCGATAGGAACGCTTGCCAAACTGGCCAAGCACCAGCAGAACGTCGCTCGCGGCAAAGAGCACTCCGCCAAGGGCAAAGATTGCGCGGCCCAAATTCTGCGGTTGCAGCAGAAACAACGTGAGCGCGACGCAAGCCATCAGGAACACGACGCAGAGATAGACGATGCCAAAGACTTTGATTGCGCCGTCCACCTCGATGCGGGAGAGCACGAAGCGAATCAGGAAAAACGACAGTAGCGCGGCGGCGGGCAGCGAATAGAGCAGAGCTGCAGGCGCGCAGGAAACCAACGCAAGAAGGTAGGCGATATGGCCTAGCAAAAAGGTCGCAATACCCAGCATGAAGATGCGTTTTGCGCCGTCCGTGAACAAGAACCGCAGATTGAGACAAACATCGCCGATGGCGCCAAGCATCAAACCCAACAGAACGAGCCTTGCGTAAGGGAGCAATTTGGCGAGGGAAAACGCAAACAAACCGGCGAGCACAAACAGCAACGAGGCCAGCGCTTTGAGCAGGAGCGCCGCAAGCAGGCTCTTTCGGTGCTCAAACATGATAAATGCGCTCTCGGCAATGCATCCAAGAAGGAGCAGGACGATGATTGACGTCGTCATCTGTCGCGTCCTCCCTCTAAAGTTTTCGTCCGGAAACGATTGCATAAGCGAATGAA
>JAQVML010000220.1 GCA_028703645.1 Eubacteriales bacterium | reverse complement strand
GTATCATTGTGCAATTGCTCCGCGATATTCCGACAGGAAAGGCGGTTCTGGGTGGTACGGTCTATTCCGTATTGATCGCCTACTTCATCTTGCGCATATTGCGACTGTTTCGCACCAGTGAAGTCGGGCGGCTACAGCGGTATCTTGCGGTATTGCTGGGGCTGTTGAACGTTGTGTTTGTCTATCTGATCTTCGGCGCGGGCATCAAAAGCTTGATGGACAGCATCGCGGCGCTGCAGGCGGGCAACGCCGGAAACGAGTCTCTGCTTGGCGCAAGCTATGTGTTTGCCGGGCTGCAATCCCTCGTGGACGTTCTGCCGTATGTATTTGACATCCTGATTGTGTTTGCCGGAATCCGGCTACTGAAAAAGCTCACGACCAACCGTTATTCGGACGAAACGGCGTTGGCTGCCTCCCGGCTATCCCGCCTTTGCGGAAAAACGCTGAGCATAACCGTTCTGGCGATCGCGGCGTTTAATCTACTGCAACTGATCGTAGCCAAGCACCTATTTAACATTCATGCAGCGGTGCAGGTGCCGTTGTTCTCCATCGCGTTTGTACTGGCGGCGTTGCTCTTTTCCCGATTGGTTGCGGAAAACAAACGGCTCAAAGAAGACAACGACAGCATTATTTAAGGAGTCAGCATGGCGATTGAAACCCACCTTGAGGAGCTGCTGAAGGCAAAAGGCATGACCTCCAAGGAACTGTGTTCTCAAGTTGGTATCACGGAAGCGAACCTTTCCATCCTGCGCAGCGGAAAGGCGAAAGGCGTTCGCTTCTCTACGGTCAACAAGATTTGCTACTATCTCGGTTGCGATATTGGCGATATGTTTCGGTTTGACGGAAATTTGGAGGATGACGATGAAGATTAAAAAGAGTATATCCGCGCTGCTCGCGGTTTTATTTACACTTTCATTCAGCGGCTGCCAGCTTGCGCAGAAAGACGCTGGCGAAGATTCTGCAACCGCTCATATCATCGGGGTATTCATCACAACCGAGTATCTTGATCTGTTTGATGCGGAAGCGTATTTGGCGGATCAATTCGTCGGGACTTCTACCGGAGACGTCAACTTTTCTGGAAACAGCGATCGGTATGACGGGCGATATTATGCCACGCTGCAAGCGATCACCGATCTCTACGGTTCCGAAAGCAAAACGACGTATTACCAATATCAGTTTCCCGATCTGAAAGGCTTTGCCTTCTTCTCCGCCAATCATCCGGACTCGGTCGATCGGTCGGTTTTCCTTGCCTCCAACTACGACAGCGCGATCTCCGATATCCACACGAGTATCTTTGTGACCGATGCGGACGAGCGGGTTGAGTTGAAAGGAACGCTCAATCTATCGATGTCGTATACAAACAAGCAGATCTTCATCAACCCTGTTTACCAAACAGAAGATGGGAGCGTCTATGTGGAAAGCGGGGATTCGTTCACGCAAGGCGGCACGACCAGCGAAGGTACATTCATGACACAAACAATCAGCGACACGACAACGAAGACGAGAAACGGTGAGAGCCAAAGCAACGCGAACTCCGTTGCACTATCCATCGCGTTTGTGTATCCGCCGGAAAAGATCGTTGTCATTCAGATGGATCAAAACAACGAGGTCGTGAAGCGCATGGAGTATCAACCCGGAGCGCTGCCGGAAACGCTCAAGCCGGAGGCAACGACGGAGTACATTGTGGTGGAAACACACAAGAAGGATGCGGAAGGGTCGCCGCTCGTCACGCGAGAAATGTATACCAAAGAGGACGATGCTGTATCCTCTTATTACGCGCGTGCGGATGGTATTTGCAGCAAGCAGAGTACTGCTCTTGCGTGGTAAACCCTTGGTTACGATATCGCTGTGTAAAGGACGAATTAAATACATGTAATATCTTCGAATTAGCCTGTTTTACAATCAAACTACGCGTAATCTTCCTTGTCCCTTACCCGTAACAATGCTATACTGCAATCAGTTCTTATCTAATTTGATCCATTGAAAATTGAATGTGGGAGAGGGTGAAGGATATTATGCGTCAGCGCGACGAAAGTAAGCGCTTTACCTTGCAGGAGAAGAGCTGGATCTTCTACGACTGGGCAAACTCTGTCTATGCCACCAACATCATGGCGGTTATATTCCCGATCTATTATGCCAGCATGGCGGGAGATCTCGGCAACAAGTGGTGGGGTATCGGCGTGTCGCTGGCTTCGCTCATCGGCGCGATCATCTCGCCGACGCTGGGCGCGGTTGCCGACTTTAAGGGCAACAAGAAAAAGCTGCTGTTCGCATTCATCCTCATCGGTGCCTTGGCCACCGCCGTGCTTGCGTTTGTGAGCGACTGGAAATGGATGCTCATCGGCTACGTGATTTCGCACATCGGCTTTAGCGGTTCCTGCGTGTTTTACGATTCGTTCCTGACCGACGTTACCACCGAGGAGCGCATGGATCGCGTCTCCAGTTGGGGCTACGCGATGGGCTATATCGGCGGCAGCACGATTCCGTTTGTGATCTCGATAGCGGTGATGCTGCTGAATAACTACAGCGCGTTTTCGATGAAGTTTGCGATTCTAATCGTCACGGTCTGGTGGCTGGTGTTCTCGATTCCGATTCTCAAAAACGTCAAGCAGACGCACTATGTCGAGACCCCGCCGAGCGAACTCGCCAAGCATGCCTTCCGCAACCTTGGTGAAACGATGAAGCGTTGCGTGAGCAACAAGGGTCTCTTCATCTACCTGATTGCATATTTTCTCTATATCGACGGCGTTGGTGCGGTGATTTCGCTCGCCACCAACTATGGCGCAACGCTAGGACTTGGCACCACGGGCATGATTTTCGCGCTCTTGGTGACCCAGCTTGTCGCGGCGCCGTGCGCAATCTTCTTTAGTAAGCTTTCCGGTAAGTTCGGCGCGATCAAGATGATCATCGCGGCCATCGCGATGTATTTCGTCATCTGCGGCGTCGGTTTCTTTATGGGAAGGCTCGTCGAGCCGTATCAGCTGGACTTGGTGGATAACACGCGCCAGAGTATCTCCGCGCAGGGCGTTGTGTTTGAAAACAAGGAAGACCAAAAAGCTTGGGAAGCGCTCACCAAGGATTATGTGGAGAACTCGCGCGAATCCCTTTCCGAGGCGGATCGGGCCGTGGCGTTTGCCGACGTGACCAGTGAGCTAGCGCAAAAAGCGGCTGATCCCGCGGGCGTGAACTATGTTTTTAGCAGCGATGCCGCGCGCAATACGGCCTCGACCGCAATCGTCGCCGTCGGCAAAGACCTCGCGGTCTATGCAAAGGACACGCAGAAACAGACGGACTACAACGGCGCAAAGAGCACGGCGACCATCCTCTTCTGGGTGCTGGCGGTGCTGGTCGGCACCGTGCAGGGCGGCATTCAGGCGCTGTCCCGCTCCTATTTCGGCAAACTCGTGCCGCAGTCGAGAAGCGCGGAATATTTCGGATTCTACGATGTGTTCGGCAAGTTTGCAACCGTGATTGGCCCGCTTTTGTACGCCATGTTCTATATGTTGACCGATCGTGCGTCAATCGGCATTCTGAGTCTTTTGATTCTGTTTGCAGCCGGAGGATTATTGCTGATCTTCGGCAGAAAAGAGCTCGCCAAGACCGAGATCGAGATGCGCGAAGCAAACGCCCGTATGGCGGCGCAGAAATAATACACACGGAGGACAACCCGTTCTTTGAAGCGTGTCGGTAAAAAGACACAAATGATTCTACTCGTCGGCGTGGCTGCGTTGTGTTGGCCGCGCCGACGCTTTCGCATGCGGAAGGCGAAGCGCTGGCGCAGGACGTCACCGCGCTGTTCCAGTTTGCCAGCAAAGAGGACGAAAGAGCCGTGCGCCGCACGCGCGATCAAAAGCTTGAACCCTATGCTGAGTATGACGGCGATCAAGCGTTCTCTCTCATCTGGTCGGAAGATGCGGGCGTACGCACAGCGTATGTCAAGTGGTACGCGCAGTTGGATTGTGCTATACTGGTGCAATCGGACGCAAGCGG
>JAQVML010000219.1 GCA_028703645.1 Eubacteriales bacterium | reverse complement strand
ACCTGGAGGAAGGAATCCGTACGAAACACACGAGCGGGAGCGGTATGGCAGGCGGGGTGGGAAAACGCTCCCGCGCGGGCGGAATCGAGCGCAACGCCGCAGCGCTGCAGATAAAACATGCGTCCAACTGGTTTGATCAACGATTGCGTCATGAGACCTCTCTGTATATTGGCGAGCGAAAGGGTCCTGCTCGCGTGAGTGTTGAAGTAAATAGGTGCAATCTCCTGATTGGTGATGCTTTCCATAGCGTGCGCCTCCAAACGCGTCGAATGGGTTTGATAAGAAGCAAGAGGGGGATGAAAGCCGATTTAAATAGGTTCAGTCGTTAATGTTCTTCACTGTGTCGCCTTTGAGTAGTTGGCCCGACACCATAATTTGCTGCGGTAAGCTGGTCTTCGGCTGCTCGATGAGCTCCACCAGCTTGGCAGCGGCTTCGCATCCCATCGCCTCCGCATCCTGATGGTAGGTGGTGAGCCGCGGGCGGAGCACTTGCGAAAGCAGAATTCCATCGTAGCCTGCCACGCTCATGTCGTCGGGAATCGAGACGCCCTGACGCTCCAACTCGTTCATGCCGCCGATAAACGAGAAATCATCCGGGTAGAGAATGCAGGTGGGTCGGTCGCTCAACGCGAGCAATTCGCGCGTGGCGAGCCCGCTGAGCTTTGGGTCGTGATAGAGCGCGGCTTTGACATAATATTCCGGAACGCGGATGCCGAGACTCGCGCAGGTTTTATGAAAACTGATCAAGCGCTTTTGGGTGACGGACGTATCTTCGCCGTGGATAATGGCGATTCGGCGGTGGCCCATCTCGTAGATGTAATGTACCAGCGCGGAGATGCCGCCGATGTTGTCCGAAAGCACCGAGGTGCGATTGTCGTAGACAAAGTCGAGGGCGACGGTCGGGATTTCGCTGGCGATGAGCTTGAGCACCGCGGGATCGGAAAAATCGACCGAGGCAATGACCACGCCGTCGCAATTGCGATACTTTGCGTGCTCATAGTAGTCCATCGAAAACTCGCCGATATCCTTGCTGATAAAGGTGATGTCGTATCCGCGGCGCTCCGCCTCTACCTTTAAACTATCCAGGATCGAAGAAAAGTATTCGTGCCGTAAGCCGCAGGCGGTTTTATCAACAAACAGAACGCCGATGTTGTGCGAACGCCCGAGCTTGAGCGTGCGCGCGGTCGCGTTCGGTAAATAGCCCATCTCTTTTGCGACGCGGCGAATATGGGCGGTGGTATCCGCGCCGATGTCCGTGTGCCCGTTGAGCGCTTTGCTCACGGTTGCACGCGATACGCCGCAGCGCTCGGAAATATCCTTGATTGTTATCATGATGAATACCGCCTGTCGCAGATTAATCGTTTAGAAAACCAAAGTGGAAAAGAGACCAAACCGAAAAAGAAACCGTTCCGTGAAAAACAGGATTGGGCCGGCCAAAAGACGACCGCAAAACCAAATGAAAAGCACGAAAAAAGTATAAGTAAAATTCAAATATACTTAAACGATTTCGTGATTTGATTATAGCCGCGATAAAACGGCTTGTCAATATACCGAAAGTGTAAAAATCGATGCGGCAATTGTTAAATCTGACGCGATCCGATTCGAATTTTCAGAAAACAGGATTGCGATTACAGATGATTCGAAAGAAGACAATCGAAAGTTGCGACTCAACAACAATCGCAACGTAATCGATTAAGTAACGATTTCAGCCGAATGGATCTGACAGCACCTCGTGAAATCATCATGTAAAACGTGGCTCATCCGGCGGATGCGCGAGGTGACAATGTGATTTGTGATTGCGCGACCATACAATTCGTGTATAATGTAGGAATTAAGCGGCGTTTTGCGCGCAACATCGTTTCTCAAGCACCCATGATCAATCTCTGTCTTTTGTCCAAACGGACGACTGGCATCATCTCTTTTTCATCGGAGGTTCACCAAATGGACTGGAAGAACTTAAAGATCATCTGGACGGACGACGCGCCGGTCTACTTGCAATTATCAAACTATTTCTCCACGCGGATTTCCTCCGGCGAACTAAAGGAGGGCGACGCGCTGCCGACGGAGACGTCGCTCTGCAAAACGCTCGGCATCAGCCGCTCGACCGTTCGCCAGGCGTTTCAAATGCTGGAGGACGAGGGCGTGATCGTCCGCAAAAAGCGCGTTGGCACACGGGTTTGCAAGCCGAAACTCAAGAGAAGCATCAACAACCTCTATAATTTTACGACGGAGATGCACGCGCTGGGGCTATTGCCCAGCTCAAAGGTGCTTTCGTTTTCCACCGTACATCCGCCGGTCAAGATTGCGGAGACGCTGCACCTCTCCGCCGGCGAGACTACGTTTCGCATTGAGCGCCTGCGCATGGCGGACGGCGAGCCGCTCTTGATGGAGACCGCCTATATTCCCACACGCATCTGCCCGCAGCTGAGCCGCGAGCAGCTGAACGATTCGCTCTACGCCACCATTCGCGAATGCTCCGGCTCCTCGCCGCTGGAGGCGGTGGAGATCTATGAAGCGGTGACGCTCAACAAGCGCGACGCGGAGCTGCTGCATATGCGCGCGGGGGAAGCAGCGTTTCGCATTCAGCGCATCTCGAAGAACACGGCGGGGGAGATATTTGAGTATTGCGTAGAGCTTGCGCGCGGAGATCGCAACAAGTTTCAGATTGTGCTCAAGAACTCCGGCGTGCAATATTCTCGCGTGCTGTAGCGAGCCAAACGCTCGCTTTTCGCTTACGCTTTACGCGCAATTCCGCCCAAAAAATAGTACTGGACAATTTTAGAAACTCGGTAGTATAATGATAGAAGCTGAAGCAGATCAGCTTCGTTACCCGGTGATTTGCAGATCAAACGAACGAATCACCATCCCAATCAGGCGGCCGCGCTTGATGAAAACACGGCAGTTATCCCAACTAAAGATCGACATTACGCCGTATGACAGTAGTCAGCGGCTATTGGTGTTTTTGGGAGAGTGAAAATATCCGCCATTTCCGCCTGTTATGTATCAAAAAAACGCATACAAAAACAAAAATCGGGCAAGAAAGAGGATGAACTTCACGTGAAATTCACACTGAGTTTACCAATATTTGATGTTATGGAAGAATAATCACAAATAATAGCGTAATAGTGGTTGATTTATTCGCGGTTAGGAAGTATAATGACAACGAAGTAAAAAGAAAGGAGAAACATCAATATGATGAAAATGAACGTAACGAACCTGAAACGATTTTTTGAAATCGTGAACAACAGCGAAGCCTCGATCAAACTGATCGTAGCGGAACGCGAGCCGGAAGAACTCAAGGGCAACACCTTTGTACAGAACCTCCTGCTTGACACACAGAACGGCGTTACCAAGCTTTCGATTGAAACCTCGTCAGAGCGCGACACGATTCGCCTGATCCGGTTCATGATGGAAGACGGCAGAAGCCTCAACGAGACCATGGGCTCTTCGCGCATCTACGCGGCGTAACCAAACACTCCTGAAGTGTGGTTCGTTCCGAAGGCGGTAGAGAATCCTCCAACGGACGAATCCCGGGTCGGGGCAATTACAACCGAATAGAGAACGACGAAGAGGCTTACAACGGCGTAAGCTTCTTTTTTTATATGCTTTTTTATAAAAAGCACATGAGCGCGAAGAGGCTCTTGAAAATAAAGCTTCATTTTTTATGCTTTTTTTATAAAAAGCAAACCAGCACGGAGAGGCTTTTGAAAGCAAAACATCTTTTTTTATATGCTTTTTTATAAAAAACAAACCAGCACAGAGAGGCTCTTGAAAGCAAAGCTTCTTTTTTTGCGTTCTTTTTATATCTTTTTTTTAAAAATAGCGGCGTTAGCCGCTAAATAAATAGTCATCCCCCGATTTGAACGTTGATTCCGGATTGCTCCAACGCCGCCGCGAAGGCGGAAATATCCCCGACGCGTAGCTGCTTTTGCCCAGCATATGCATAATTTAGCCGCAAACGCTGATACTTGCTTTCCCCCAGTTGATGGA
>JAQVML010000218.1 GCA_028703645.1 Eubacteriales bacterium | reverse complement strand
TCCGCAAGATCGCGCCCGTAACTCGCGAGATGGATGCCCGTGAGCACGATCTCTTGATACCCTTCGTGCGCAAGCAGCGCTACTTCGGTCGAAATCTCATCCAGCGGACGCGAGCGAAGCGGCCCGCGCGCATAGGGAATGATGCAATAGGAGCAGAAGTTGACGCAGCCATCCTGAATTTTCAGCGTGGCGCGGGTGCGCGAATCGCGCACGGCGGAGAGCGGCTCAAACTCCCGCATTTCGTAGAGCGGGGAGATATATGTTTCTTCCGTGCGAGACTTCAGCGCGTCGTTCACGCGAGACACGATCTCTTTTCGTCCGCTGGTGCCGATCACAAGGCCGACGCCTTCCAAGCTCGCGACCGCTTCCGGCGCGGTCTGCGCATAGCAGCCGACGGCGACGACGAGCGCTTCCGGGTTCATCCGGTGTGCACGCGCGATCATCTGGCGGGATTTTGTGTCGCTCGTCTGCGTCACCGTGCAGGTGTTGATCACGTAGACGTCCGCGAGATCGGTGAATCTGGCGATCTCCCAGCCATCCCGCACAAACAGCTCTCGCATGGCCTCGGTTTCGTAGTGGTTCACTTTGCAGCCGAGGGTGGTCAAAGCAACTTTCATGTTTCTACCTCGTAGAGCGTCTGCGCAAGCATCGCTAGCCCAGCCGTCTCCGTGCGGAGGATGCGCTTGCCGAGAGAAACGCTCTGCGCGCCCGATTTCACGAGCAACTGCACTTCGCTTTCTTCCAGCCCGCCTTCGGGCCCGATCAAGAGCGCGATGGTCGCAGGTTGCTTTGCCGCGCGCAGCGCTTGCTTGAGGGAAACGGTATTCTCGTCCTCGTAGGCGACGAGAAACAAATCAAACGCTTTTACGTCGATCTTTTTGAGTTCGATCAGCGGCAATACGGAGGGAATCATGCCTCTGCGGCTCTGTTTCGCCGCCTCCAGCGCTACGCGATTGTAGCGCTCGCGTTTTTTATCATAGTCTTTGCCCGGCACGACCACGCAGCGCGCGGAGACGACGGGAACGATGGAGAATATGCCGAGTTCGGTGCATTTCTGAACGATTAGCTCCATCTTGCCCGTCTTGGGCAGGCATTGAAAGAGGGTCACTTTTACGGGGCTTTCCGCCTCGCTTGCGCGTCGCTCGCCAACGGTGCAGGAGACCGTTTCCTGCGTTATGGACGAAATTACCGCGTCGTATTCGTTTCCCGCGCCGTCGCAGAGCGAAAGCGCGTCCCCCGCCTTCATGCGGAGCACGCGGGAGATGTGGTGCGCGTCGTCACCCGTGATGGTGGCGGTATCGGTTGTGATGGTTTCGCAAAAAAAACGGCGCATGCATGATCCTTATTATAATGTTGTCGATGATTGTTTTATGAATCTCCAGAGAATTACGCCCGCAGCAACATCGCGACCCAGCCTTCGCTGCGCAAAATCTCCTCAATCGCAAAACCCGCGCGGATGAGCGCTTGCTTGACCTCGTCCTCCCGCTCATCGATGATGCCGGAGACGATGAAGGGAGCGCCGGGCTTGCAGCAGGTCTTCGCAAACGGCGCGAGCGCGATAATGACTCCCGCGACGATGTTTGCCGCGACGACGTCATATCCGCGCTGAATGCTTGTTTGTAGCTTCTCGTCGCTGAGCACATCCCCGATCAACACGTCGTACTGCGCGGAGGTTACTCCGTTCATCGCGGCGTTTTCGAGGGCGACGTGTTCCGCCACGGGATCGATATCCACCGCGACGGCGTGCTTTGCGCCCAGCAGGATGGACGCCACCGAAAGAATGCCACTGCCGCAGCCGAGGTCGAGCATATCGTCGCCGGGTTTGACCACGGTTTCCAGAAGCTCGAGGCACATCCGTGTGGTGTGGTGTTCTCCGGTGCCGAATGCCACGCCGGGATCGAGCTTGAGCGTTACGCGATTGTCCGGCGCGGGCTCCTTAATCCAGCAAGGCAGCACATAGAGCCGCTTCCCGATCTTGAGCGGTTTATAGTAGGCTTTCCAGTTGTTTTCCCAATCCGCGTCGTCCATGCGGTTGATGACGACGGAGAGAGACCCCGCGTCGTAGCCGAGATCGCTCGCGCGCAATTGCGCGATGCCGCGCTTGACGTCCTCCACAACGGGCAAGCTCTCCGGCACATCCGCCACATACACCTTCACGCAGGGTTCGTCCACGCCGACCTTGTCCGCGTCTGCATAGTCCCAATAGACGACGCGCTCGTTTAAAAACGCCATCGCGCGCTCGTGGCTCTCCTCAATGCTCACCTGATCGAGGCCCGCATTGGAAAACGCAAACGTCACCGCGTCCAGTCCCGCGTCGGTGGTGTAGACGCAGATTTCCAGCCATTTCATGTTGTGTTCATTCCCGTCCGCCCGCGAACCAGTCGCGGGAAAATATCGTGTTTTCTGTAGTATAACACCCGCGCGTGTCTTCCTTCAACCGCGGCGGGCGGATGCGGTTGACAAACGCGGATGGTTATGGTTAACTCAACCCAATGTCACAGGAAAAATGGCCCATTCAGGCGGAGCCCGCCGCGCAAAACGCGCAAAAATCGGAGGCGAAAAACCCTCCGTGGTTTCATGCGCGTCCGGTTGCCGTGGCGGCGCTTGGTCTGCTGTTCGGGCTATTGATCGGCGACGGATTTTCGCTTTCCCGCGCGTTGATGGCGGCGCTGGTGCTGCTCGTCTGCGCGCTGGCCTCGCGTTTGCTCAAAAAGGCGATGTTCGCCGTGTTCCTCGTGTGTATGGCGCTGGGGCTTGTGCGCGTCGCGCTCGCGGCACCGACTGTGGTGCCGGTTGGTTCCGGCATCGTGCAGGGCAGAATCTGCGAAACGCCGGAGGCACGCGAAGGCGGAAGCTACCGCGTGTATCTGGCGGACGCGACGCTCAATGGCGAGCAGGTTTCGGGTAGATTGCGTTTGTTTGGCCGGTTTTCCGCGCCGCCCGCCTATGGTCAGGTGATCTCGACCGACGCGGATGTCGTTCTTTCCGCTGAAAAATACCGTTTCAACGACCGCTATCAAAAGGTGTTCGCTGTGGCGTTTTCACGCGGGGAGGCAACCGTCCTCTGGCAATCCCCGCAGGATTTCTACGGGCGATTGCTCGATCTGCGGGAGAACATCGGTAACCGAATTGCCGCGCTCTTTCCAAACGCGCCGGGAGAGGCGAAGGGCATGATGCTCGGCGATACATCGGACATCGACGACGAGATGCTGACCGCCTTTCGCAACACGGGCATTGCGCATTTACTTTCTGTTTCCGGCTTACATGTGTCCCTGCTTGCGGTTGCGTTCTCGCTGCTCTTTCGCAGAAACGCGTGGGTGCGCTTTGCCGCGGTTGCCGCCTTTTGCGCGCTATATGCGGCGATTACCGCATTTTCTCCGCCGGTTGTGCGCAGCGGTATCATGCTGACCATCGGTCTTCTCGCGTTTCCGCTCCGGCGGCGGCTGGACGCGGTCAGCGCGCTCGCCGCTTCGTTTGTGCTGATTTTGCTCTACAATCCCTACGCGCTGTGGAACGCGGGGTTTCAACTTTCGTTTGTCGCCGTGCTTTCGATGATTCTGCTCGCGCCCATCTTTCAAAAGCCGCTAATGCGACTGGGCTCAACGGCGGCGGGACTGATCGGCGCAAGTGCCGCCGTGGTGATAGGCACGATGCTGACGAGCTGCTATTTTTTTGGTCAGGCGCAGTTGCTCTCGCTTGCGACCAACCTGTTCGTGATTCCGATCTCCGGTGTGTTCTTGATTCCCGCGTTTCTTGGTGTGCTGCTGTCATATCTATGGCTGCCGCTGGGTAACCTCGTTTGTTGGATTGCGCGCATCGCGCTGGATGTGATCCTCGCCGTGGCGCGATTTGGCGGGCAGTTGACGCTGACCCTGCCCGCGCCAAACGCGATTGCCTATCTGCTGTGGCTCGCGGCTATGGTGTTTGCCTCGCGTCTGGTTTTACGGAGCGCGAAGACGCGCGCTCTCTCGGGGGTCTTGCTGATGAACGCCG
>JAQVML010000217.1 GCA_028703645.1 Eubacteriales bacterium | reverse complement strand
AGTGGCCCCATGAGCAGCACCACATCAAAGCTTTCGTCCGCAAGCATCGATAAATCCAGTGCGTTGCCTTGCATGAGGCGCACCGGATGCTCCGGCTTGATCTTCTTCTCGAAAGCCGCAATGTTCGTGGAAGACAGTTCCACGGCTGTCACGTCATATCCCTGCTGCGCAAAATACAGGCTGTATTCCCCCGCTCCCGCGCCGATATCCAGGATGCGCGCGCCGGGTTTGAGCGCGGATTCGATGGCGCGCACACTCGTGATGAACTCCACCCGTGCCGCTTTGCTGCGGTTGAGTCGGGAGTCCTCATCGAAGATTTCGTAGGTTGCGGCGGTTCGCTCCGCTTCATCTTGAATGGTCTTCAGTGTCTCAAAATCCATCTGCGCCCATCCTTCCTTTACACAAAAGCGAGAGTGTTCCTCCCGCTTTTGTCTTTTCTCCTGACTTGTGTAAAGTAATCGCCTTATTTTTGAATTCTTTGCTTCTTCCTTCTAAAGAAAGAAGCAGAATTACCTTATCTCCGTCTTATTCCTAAAATACGGCCTCAATGCCACCGGAATCGCGACGCTGCCGTCCGCACGGAGATTGTTTTCGAGGAACGCAATCAGCATGCGCGGCGGAGCCACCACCGTGTTGTTGAGCGTATGCGGGAAGTAGTTGCCCGTCTCCTTGTTCTTTACGCGGATGCCGAGGCGGCGCGCCTGCGCATCGCCAAGGTTCGAGCAACTGCCTACCTCAAAGTACTTCTTCTGGCGCGGAGACCAGGCTTCCACGTCCATACTCTTGACCTTGAGGTCGGCGAGATCGCCGGAGCAGCACTCCAGCGAGCGCACGGGGATATCCAACGTGCGGAAGAAGTCGATCGTATTCTTAAGCAGGGTGTTAAACCACGTCATGCTCTCTTCCGGCTTGCAGACGACGATCATCTCCTGCTTTTCAAACTGATGGATGCGGTAGACGCCGCGCTCTTCGATGCCGTGCGCGCCGACTTCCTTTCTAAAACACGGCGAATAACTCGTCAGCGTCTGCGGCAGCTCGCTCTCTTCAAGGAACGTATCGATGAATTTACCGATCATGGAATGCTCGCTGGTGCCGATCAGGTAGAGGTCTTCCCCCTCGATCTTGTACATCATGCCTTCCATCTCGCTAAAGCTCATGACCCCGTCGACCACGCTACTGCGGATCATGAACGGAGGGATATAATAAGTAAAGCCGCGATCCACCATGAAATCCCGCGCGTAGGCGAGGATGGCGGACTGCAACAGCGCGATATCGCCACAGAGATAATAAAACCCGTTGCCGCTGGTCTTTCTGGCGGCGTCGAGGTCGATTCCCTTGAATTTCTCCATGATGTCCACATGGTAGGGAATCTCGTATTCCGGCACGACCGGCTCGCCAAAGCGCTCGATTTCCACGTTCTCGGAATCGTCCTTGCCGATGGGCACGGAGGAATCGATGATATTCGGAATCACAAGCATGCGCTTTCTGATTTCCGCCGAAAGCTCGGTTTCGCGAACATCGAGCCGCGCCATCTCGTCCGCCATGTCGTTCACTTTCTTCTTGGCGGCTTCGGCTTCCTCCTTCTGACCTTTTGCCATCATGGAACCGATGGATTTGCTGATCGAGTTGCGCTGCGAGCGCAGGTAGTCCGCGCGGGTGTGCGCCTCGCGAAACTCGGTGTCGAGCGCAATCACTTCATCGACCAGCGCAAGCTTGTCAAACTGAAACTTCTTTTTAATATTCTCTTTTACCAGCTCCGGCTGCGTGCGGATGAGCTTGATGTCCAGCATACGATCCCCCTATATATGTGTCAGAATGTGATTCTAATTTACATGCGCTCCGGCGCTGCGATGCCGAGTAAGCCAAGGCCGATGGCGATGACGCGTCTCGTCGCGTCCGTCAGCGCGAGCCGAGCCTGCCGCACACTAGCATCGTCCGCCATGATGCGCTGTTCATAATAAAACTTGTTAAACGCAGCGCAGATGGCGATGATGGCGCGGGTGACAAGATACGGCTCGTTCTTCTCCATCGCCTCGACGACCGCATCCGGAAAAGCGCCGAGCGCCGCGAGAACGGCGGCGGCTTCCGCGTCCGTGAGCTTGCTATAGTCCACTGCGGCGGGCGCGTAGTCCGCCTTTCTCAATACGGAGCAAGCGCGCGCATGTGTATACTGCGCATACGGCCCCGTCTCACCGTCAAAATTGAGCACCGTTTCCCAGTCGAACACCACGTCCTTGATGCGTCCGTTGTAGAGGCTGTTCCAAATCAGCGCGCCGATTCCCACCTGTTGCGCAATGGTCTTTTTGTCCTCCAAGTCGGGACTTTTTTCGCAGATGATGTCATATGTCTTGTCGCAGGCTGCGGAAAGCACGTCGCGCAGCTTGACCATGTTGCCCTTGCGGGTGGAAAAAGCGCCTTCTGTTCCGCTGACCATGCCGAAGGAAACGTGGATGAGGTCTTTCGCCCAGTCGTACCCCATCAGCTCGACCACCTTAAACCACTGCCGAAAATGCAAATCTTGCTGATAGGCCACCACATAGAGGCATTTCGCAAAATCGTAGGTGTCTTTGCGATACAGCGCCGCCGCGATGTCGCGGGTTGCATACAGCGTGGCTCCGTCGGAGCGAAGAATGATGCACGGCGGCATCTTGTAGTCACTTAGATCGACGATCTGCGCGCCCTGGTCGAGCTTGAGGAGGTGTTTCTCCTTGAGTTCGTCCACCACGCGGCCCATCTTATCGTTATAAAAGCTCTCTCCGGCATAGCTGTCGAAGTGGATGCCAAGGATGTCGTAAACCTCCGCAACCTCTTTAAGCGTGATCGACTTAAACCAGTCGAAGAGCGCCAGCGCTTCCTGGTCGCCGTCTTCAATGCGCTTAAACCACGCCCGCGCCTGATCGTCCAGCGAGGGATTGCTCTCGACCTCCTGATGATAGCGCACGTAGATTTTGACCAGCTCGTCCACACCACCCTGATCGATCACGTCGTGATCGCCCCAAAGCTTGTAGGCCACAATCATTTTGCCGAACTGCGTACCCCAGTCTCCGAGGTGGTTGATGCCAACGGAATGAAACCCGAGGTGGTTATAGATGCGATACAACGCGCTGCCGATCACGGTCGTCGGCAGATGCCCGATGTGAAACGGCTTTGCGATGTTGACCGAGGAATAGTCGATGCAGACGTTGCGTCCTTTTCCCAGATCGGAGCCGCCGTAACGCGCGCCTTCGGCAAACACGCGGCTGAGAACCGATTTGGCCAGCGCGCTCTTGTCGATGGTAAAATTCACATATCCGCCGGCTGGCACGGCTTTGGTCACGCCCTCCGGCAAAACGATCGCAGCGGCAAGCTCGCCCGCGATCACCGGCGGCGCCTTTCTCAGCGTTTTTGCGAGTTTGAAGCACGGGAAAGCATAGTCGCCCATCTCCGGCGAGGGAGGGGTTTCGAGCCAGGTTGCGAGTTCCTCCGCTGGGAGTCCCGCGGGAATTGTGAGCGCGGCAGCGATTGCCTGTCTAAAGTCCATCGGTCTTTTCCTTAGTTTTCTTATTTTGATTTCGTAATGAATGATTATATCAAACAATCCGGCGTCTGTTAAGGTAAATAGACGTTTTTACCAGAAAAAACGCATCCTCCCGCGCAGATAGCGTCCAATCCGGCCCGCGCGCTCTTTACAAACAGGAAAAAAACCGCTATACTTCTGCTATTACAGCGATGATCGGGACAGGTCGGGTTCCACAAATCGTCCGCAAAAGCGAGCCGCGTTTGGTGCAAGGCGGCGGCGGACAGGAAAAACGCCGATATCACCCGTGAGTGCGCGCGCCAAAGGCAACAAGCCGAGTAACGCGCGACGTATTTCCCGCGTTAAGGGAAGCATAAGCGGGCGATTTTTTCGCCAAGCAGGGTGGTACCGCGCAAAGCCGGATTTTCGAGCTTTTCGTCCCTCAATCGAGGAGGCGGAGGGCTATTTTTTTACTCCGTTTTCTAAAAAGAAACGAA
>JAQVML010000216.1 GCA_028703645.1 Eubacteriales bacterium | reverse complement strand
GATTTGAATGATCGCAAAGCGATAACCAACCTGCGTGTCCGACCAACCCAAGTTTTTGCGTGCGTGATCATGCAGCGGGGTGCGGACGGACTTGAGGAAGCCCTTGATCTTCGTGATGCGGATGACCAGCAGCTTAAAGAGCCCGATTCCACCGTCGAGAATGATCACCAGCACGACGGGGATGAAGTACAGCAGGTTATAGGTCTTCAGCGCCATGATGCCGAGGAAGATGCCGATCATGCGCGAACCCGCGTCGCCCATGATGATCAAACTCGGAGAGGCGTTGAACATCAGGTACGCCAGCAGCGCCGCGATGAGGATCAGACACATCTGCGCCAGATCGTGCGATTCGCCAATCATCCAAAACAGAGCGGCAAACGTCGCGAGAGACACGATTGAGATCGTGCCGAGCAGGCCGTCCACGCCATCCGTGCAGTTGGTGAAGTTGATCGAAACCCAGAGCACAAACGTCGCGACCAGTAAAAACAGCCATTTGGGCAAAACAAGCGTCCATCCAAAGAGCGCGAGGCTGTGCGATTCGTTAAACAGCAGATACGTTCCCGCGGCGAGCAGACACACGGCGAGATCCAGCAGACCTTTTTTCAGCTCGCTCCAAGAGGCGGCGCTGCGGTCGTCCAGATAGCCGGAGAGCATCTCAAGCAGGAACAGCACGCAATAGATCACATACTCCCAACGAAACGGAACGAACACGAGGAACATGATGACGCAACAGATGCTGAAGATCAGCCCCGCGCCGCGCGGCTTTCCTTTGGCGTGGTCGCTGTTGACGGCATATTTTCTGCCCTGATCTTTGGGCAGGCGGCCGATGCCGGTCTTAATCGCAAGAAACGTGAGCAGAAACGTCAGAAAAACGCTGATGACGATCCAGCTGATATCGTAGGAAATCGGTAAAAACGAGTAGAGCATGCATTTCTCTCCAAACAAGAATAGCAACAGTATAACGCGAAGAGGCCATATGCGCAAATCTTTCGCGCAGCGCCGCTCGCTTCGGGTGGGGTCGAGCAGCAGAGAAATGCACCGCCCGGCGGGCGGTGCATGATAAACCGGCTATAACTTATGCCACTTTTTTGCTGACGGAGTCGAATTCCTTCTGAATCGCTTCGCTGGGTTTCTTGGTGAGCAGCGAGACCACGACGATCACGATGCAGGAGAAGAGGAACGCGGGCAGCAATTCATAGATGCCCCAAACGCCGCCGAGCGTACTGATCACAAAGTTCCAGAGAAACACCATGCCACCGCCCGCGATCATGCCCGCGATGGCGCCCGCGTAGGTGGTGCGTTTCCAGAAGAGCGAGAAGAGCATCAGCGGGCCGAACGCCGCGCCAAAGCCTGCCCAGGCGAAGTCCACAATCGAGAAGATTACCTGGTTTTTGCCCGTCGCCACAAAGATCGCAAAGATCGTAATCAGCACGAGCACGATGCGGGAGACCCACATGGTCTCTTTTTCGGAAGCGCTCTTGCGAATCAACCCCTGCCAGACGTTCTTGGAGACGGCGGAGGCGGAGATGAGCAGGTAGGAGTCCGAAGAGCTGATTGCCGCGGCGAGAATGCCCGCGCTGACGAGGCCCGCGAGCAGCGGCGGCAGAAGCTTGGTTGACATGAGGATGAAGATATTCTCCGTATTGCCGGAGCCGTAGACCATGTACGCGTCCGAATACAGCACGCGCCCGATGAGACCGATGGCGACAGCGGTAAAGAGCGAGATGATCACCCAGGTGGTCGCGATGCGGCGCGAACGGGTGAGCTCATGCTCGGCGCGGATGCCCATGAAGCGGAGTAGTACCTGCGGCATGCCAAAGTAGCCGAGGCCCCAAGCCATCGCGGAGGCGATTGCAAGGCCGGTATACTTGCTGGCTTCGCCAAAGAGCGCAGTGCCGTTTGCCGCCTCTCCGGTCGGGTTAGCGGAGGTCACGAGGCTCAAAAATCCCGGAATTCCATTCGCGTTTTCGATTACGGTGCTCAGTCCGCCCGCGGCGCCGATGCCGAGCACAACGACGAGCACAAGCGCCAGAATCATCACGACGCCCTGCATGAAGTCCGATGTGCTCTCCGCAAGAAACCCGCCGAGGAACGTATAGGTCAGCACGAACAGCGCCGCGATGATGACCATGGTGCTATAATCCGTGCCGAAGAGCTGGCTAAAGAGCTTGCCGCAGGCCATCAGGCAACTGCCGGCATAGGGCGTGAAAAAGACGATGATCATGACCGACGCGATGGTCATCAGCACCCGCTTATCCTCGTGGAAGCGGCGGGAGAAGAAGTCCGGAATCGTGATCGCGTCCACCGCGACGCTGTAGCGGCGAAGGCGCTTGCTCACGATCAGCCAGTTGAGATAGGTGCCGATGGCGAGGCCGATCGCCGTCCAGCCCGCGCTTGCAAGGCCGCTCCAGTATGCGAGTCCCGGCAGCCCCATCAAGAGCCAGCCGGACATATCGGAAGCCTCCGCGCTAAACGCGGAAACCCAAGGCCCCAACGTGCGCCCGCCGAGAAAATACGACTCGGTGTCCTTGTTGGCGCGCTTTGCGAAGACGACGCCGATGGCGATAACCACCGCCATGTATGCCACGATGGCGATCAGGTGTTGTACTTGATCTGCTAGCATGAAAGACAATCCCCCCAACTTCGATTTGCCAAAAACAGAATAATAATACAGAATTTTGTGTGTATTATACGACAATGCGTTGCGTAAACGCAAGAAAAAACCGCAGATCCGGCGAGAAAACCGCGCTCCAGCCAAACCCGTGCCGCTGTGGCGGGAAATGTGTATAATAGAAATGATAACCGATGAAAAATAGTGGACAAAGAGGAAATGTGTGATGCGCTGGTGGATCATTGTGCTTCTGGTGTTGGTGGCGGTTGTGCTGCTTGTGTGGATTCTCTCCGTGAACACCACGTTTCTGCAAAAATCGTTGATTCGCCTGATCTGCGCCGGTAACGCGGGCGTCAAACCGCTGGATTACGACGCGGTGCTTGCGAAGATCGATACGCTCGCGACAGATACTTCCTATGAGAGCGCGTTTGACAACGGCGCGCTGGATGTCTACGCCGCAAAAGGGGAGTCCACTTTGCCGCTGATCGTCTATGCGCACGGCGGCTATTACGTTGGCGACGACAAGCTGGATTTTACCTACTATTGCCAGTCGCTCGCGGCGCGCGGCTATGTGGTCGCGAACATCAACTACCAGCTCGCGCCGGAGGGGCGCTATCCCACGCAGATGTTGCAGGTCGATGAGGCGCTGCGCTACCTGCTCTCGCGCGCGGAGGAATACCGCATCGATCCAGCGAACATCTTTCTCGGCGGGGACAGTGCGGGCGCGCACCTGAGCTCCCAAATGGGGCTATATTACACCAATCCTGTGTTCCGCTCCCGCATCGGCGGCACGCCCGCGATCGCGCCGGAGCAGCTCCGTGGCGTGATTCTACACTGCGGCTACTACAACATCGATACCCTCCGCGCAACGGGCTTTCCGATGATTGCGGACTCCGTGTGGATGATGACGGGTAAAAAGCATTACGAAGGAACCGAGGCGGCAAAGAGCATGAATACCGTCGCGTGGCTCACGCCGGATTATCCGCCCGTGTTCATTGACTGCGGGGACAAGGATGTCTTCCTCTCGCAGGCGCGGGAGATGATCGCGGCGCTGGAAGCACAGGGGGTAAGCGTGACGAGCTATCTGCCGACCACGACCAAATTCCCGCTGATGCACGAGTTTCAGGTGCGGTTGAATCTGCCGGAGGCGGTGGAGGGGCTGGAGGAGTTGGCGGGGTTTTTGGGAGAGAGAAGTAAATAATAGTTTGAGATATGAAATAAGCGCGTCGGTCGTGAGATCAGCGCGTTACTAAATTTAGTGTCAGAACATACTTTGCTTGGCGATCAAATCAAATCACGATCAAGATAGAAAACGAGAAAAAATGCCGGAATTCTGACTTAAAAAGCACTTTAAGTTGTTGTTTGTCAATTGTCAGTCAAGATAATTACGCCCA
>JAQVML010000215.1 GCA_028703645.1 Eubacteriales bacterium | reverse complement strand
ATGGTGCTCAAACGCGAGTTTTACCCCGATTTAGCGGAAGAATATCTCAGCGAAGGCGCTTCCGCCGGCGCCTGCCCGCTGTAAACAGAGGGAGAGGTCTTCCTCTATTCCGGTGGTGCCGAGCGGCCGGAGGGGCTTTGCCCGTGGGCCTAGATCGATCTATATTCCGCGATTGCGACGCTGTACTCCGGCGGGGACGAAAACACATGGTACCGCTCTGGCGGTACGCGGATTTCCTGCTGTACGGACGGCGTGCGACCAGTCGTTTATAAATTAGAGCTGTTGCGCGGTTGATTCGATCGCGCGAAAAAAAAGGGGGCAATAAAGCCCTCTGCAGCTTATCAACAAACCCATTCAGCGGGTTGGGGGATTCGCCCCCTCTCATGCTCAATCAAATCCGGCGATTCATTCGCCGAATTTGTAGAAAATACCGTGCAAACGGTGTTTTTTCGCACAGTAAAAATCCATCGGCAAAGTACGAAAGACTTTGTCGATGGGCGGAAGAGCGCAATAAAGCCCTCTGGTTCTGCGTGTTGATTGGTTAACGATCGTAGGCGTGCTCCAGGGTGTAGGCGTCTGTAACGACCGGCTTGCCGTCCTTGTCAAGCAAAGGCGTTAGCCCGCCCGCGTAACCCGATACATGGAACAGGTAGTTTACGCCGGTTTCGCGGTCAACCCAGACTTCGTTGAGCGTTGCGATTCCCTTTGTGTAAATGCGAATAAAGCGATCATCCTGACGCATAATCGACTCCCTGTGTTTGATATACCCAGTATATCATATGCGCGCACATTGAACGCAAGGAAGAATCGCCATATCCTTGAGGGAATACTTCGTAATTAACATTGAGATAATGCTCTATGAGTAACATCTATGACGGCAGGAGAGAGAACGCTGCTGTATGAGTTTTCGGAATCACTCAATCAAATCTAACCGGAGCAATTGAACGAGAGCCTGTTGACCACCGGTGTCGTGAAGCGAGCCTTCTGAAGGGGGAATTTGGCGCGAAGGTCGGCTTTGGCGCAGGATTGATGGAAGAATGTGAAAAGACGGAGGGTCGCTTTCGCACCGCGCGGGATAAGATCGCGCGGTTGTCCGCAAACGCACAGCTGCTGCGGGATCGTTTGGTACAGGTGCGCGAGGCATATATGGCGGCGCTGGATGACAGCGCAAACCGCATCATGAAGGTCTTTACGGTGGTGACGACCGTGTTTCTTCCGTTGACGCTGATCGTTGGCTGGTATGGGATGAACTTCAAGTACATGCCGGAGCTGTCCAGCCGCTACGGGTATCCTGTGGTTATACTGCGGAGCATATTAGTCGTTGTGATCAGCCTGCTCTTTTTCAAAAAGAAACGATTGCTGTAAGAAGACAGTGGGGATTCTTTGCGGAATGTGCGGCGGTTATGATCAGCGCTGTGATTTAACACACCGGTCTTCAAGTATCACGTGTCAGGCAGATTGCAAAAGAACGTTATGTTTTTAAAAGATTTCCAATTTTTCGCAAGAATTCTTGCTTTTTCATCGATTATGTCCTTATACTGTTGAATTGTATCTGGAGGACAAAATGGTAGGGTTTTCACGTAAAAACAATTGAATGCTCTGTTGTTTGCCACCCTTGGTGACTGCGGCAGCTCGTATTCGATAAGGGGAACCATTGGCAAAGCGCATATTTCAATCCATTCAAAACTGGCGTTATCTTGGTTATGATCGCGATACGCTCCGGCGCTACGGCGCAGAGATGGATCGCGCGAATTTGCGTACCACGCAACGCATGTGCTTGCTCGCGCTTGCGCTCACAGCGCTGCTGTTTGTGTTCTATGGTCCGTTTCTCCTGTCGTCCAATCGCATGGGAACCGCCGCTGCGTTTGCGCTTTTTGTAATCATCATCTACCTGGTGATTGGCAGGATACTCAGCAACCAGATGCTGTATCCATTGAACCATGTCAAAACGCTGGTTTTCTTGATTTCGGCGGTGATGTATCTATGCGGCATCTATTCCGGCACGCAGCTCTCAAACGGTGAACTTGGCGTATTGAGCGTTTGGATGTTCTTGCTGGTGCAGATATCGTTTGATATTCCGCCGCTTCAAAACATGATCACGGTGTTTTTGTTTGCAGGGCTGTTTCTTTTGATCGATCGACAGGTAAAGACGCCGGAGCGCTGGCAGCGGGATGTCATCTATACCTATATTTCGGTATTTGTTGGACTCTTTATCTCGTATCATCAGTCGCGGTTGGCGCTGGATAATATCATCGCAAAAAGCAATCTGCAAAAGACCAATTTTGCGCTCTATCATACCGCGACCACGGATGAACTGACCGGGCTGATGAACAGGCGCATGTTGTTTGACCGGTATGAGACGATTTTGAGCGATTGCGTTGCAACAAAGTGCAGCATTGCCTGCGTGATATTGGATATTGACGATTATAAACAATATAACGACAGTTATGGACATCCGGAAGGGGACGCGCTCTTGCGCCGCATCGGAGAACTGCTTTGCAGCTATAGCAATGAGACGGGGATCGACATCGGCCGAATCGGCGGGGAGGAATTCCTTGCGGTTTGGCAGGAGAAGAGTGTCAGCCACTGTGAACAGGTTGCGGAGGAACTGCGCCGCGCAATCGAACAAATGGCGATTCCGCACATTGGCTCCACGGATCATGATCGGGTGACGATGAGCGTAGGGCTCTGTATGCTGCCGTATGATAAAGCCCAGGGCGCCTATCTCTACGCGGACAAAGCACTGTATCGCGCCAAGGAAGCGGGCAAGAATTGCTCCTGTTATTTTGACGAAAAAACAGGACAGTATCGCGTGCCATGTGAAATGAAACAGCCGTCATGACAATCGTTTGATTGCACACGAACGGAATCGACCTTTCAAGCAATAATAAAAAAGCGGGCGCTCAATCGCCCGCGTGAACCGCCGGACGATGAACCGACGGTTTTTTGTTATGGTTTTGGGGTTGGATTACGCGATATTCGTTCGCTAGTGGTGAGCGAGGAAAACAGTAGAAACGGTTATTGCGGAATCGCGACGGTGATGGTCGCGCCATTTCCCGGCGTGCTCTCGGCGCGCGCGTTGCCGCCGTGGGACTGCGCGATAGCGAGCACGATGGAGAGCCCTAGCCCCATGCCGCCCGTCGCTTTTGCGCGCGCTTGATCAACGCGATAAAATCGCTCGAAGACGTGCGCACATTCCTCTTTCTCCATGCCACAGCCGTCGTCCTGCACAAAGAGCACACCCGCGCTTTCCTCGCGCACAAATCCAAGCGTGATGGTTCCGCCGTCTGGTGTATACTTCACGCTGTTGTCGATCAGCGCTTGCAGCATTTGCTTGATCTTATCGCGGTCTGCGATCAAGATTGCATCCGCGGGAGAGACGGTGTGTCGATAGACATGCGCACAGTCGATGAGGGATTGCTCTTCGATCAGCTCGACATACAGCGCGTCCACGGAAAACGGCGTTTTGTGGAGCGAAAACTGCGCGTTATCGCTCCGCGCGAGAAACAGCAGATTTTCCACCAGCCCGCTCATATAGACGGTCTGTTTGGAGAGCGCCGTGATGCTGTCCTGCAACACGGTTTGATCCTCCGTGCCCCAGCGGGAGAGCAGGTCCACGTTGCCTTGCATAATCGCGAGCGGTGTGCGCAACTCGTGCGAAACATCCGCTACGAAACGTCCCTGCTGATGATAAGCGTTTGAAACGCGAGTGAGCATGCTGTTGAGTGTCAGCGCAAGACTGCGTAACTCGTCGTCCGCCTCCGGCACCTCAAGCCTTGCATCCAGCGTCGCGCTGTCAATCTGCTTTGCGGCCGAAATCATCTGTCCGATGGGGGCGAGTATGCGTCTGCTTGCGGCGAGGCTCACAATCAGCGCGATGATGACGCCGAGAAGGTTTGCGCCGAGCAGCAAGAATCCCAGAAGCTTTAAAAACCCGGTTTCGCTCGCCATTCGATAGACGAGAACAAGGCTGCCCAGTTTGGTGCCGTGATCCGAAATCGTGCTTGAG
>JAQVML010000214.1 GCA_028703645.1 Eubacteriales bacterium | reverse complement strand
TTGGACTTGTTATTCACTTTGCCGACTTCGGCGGTCATCGCTTCGGCACTGTAGATCGTCTTCATCGTTTCTTGTCCGGCGATGCCATCGATCGGCAATCCATGATACTCTTGGAAGGTTTGCACCGCAAGTACGGTGGTGTTTCCGTAGAGCCCCGTGTCGCTGCCGGCGGTCAAGTAGCCAAGCTCGATCAAACGCTTTTGCAGATTTTTGACATCCTCAACCAGCTTGGTGATCGCCTTTGTTCGATCATCGCCATCGCCACGCGAGAGGTAATAAGGCGATGCGGTGTCGCTCATGAGCTTTGCATATGTGGTGTTGCCAATGACGCCGTCCCAGTCTTCTCTGCTTTCGAAATTCTTGATCTGGAAGAGGCGAATGGCCGTCTTTGTGACTTTTCCAAACTTATTGGTGTAGCCGCCGTCGGGTTCGGTCATATAGCCGAGCTCGACCAACCGTTTTTGAATATCCGGAATCAAATCGCTTGTTGAGTTCAAGTCTTTGATATTATCCGTTAAAACAGCAATGGAAGGCGATGGAGAGGCCTCTTCGGTCGGGACGGGGGTATCCGTCGGCATGAGAGACGGGGTAACGGTCGGGTCCGAAATGGCGAGTTGTCCGTTATCCAGTTTCTCCGTGCGGTCGCTCTTTGGCACAAGAACCGCGATCAGAATCACGGCCGCAACCAATACGGCGAAACCGCCGCCGATGAGGATCAGCGTTTTCGAGGGAAGCTGCGCCAGATAAAGCCCAAGCGCATGCATAAACTTGCCGAATTTCGAGCGCTTTTTCTTGCCGCTGGAGCGCGGACGCTCATACGCTTCGTCATCCTCATCCATATCGCGCGAATAGCGATCGTCACTCTGCGGATAACGGGAGCGACCGGCGGCAGAACGCGGTGTGTAGTCACCTTCACCCTGCGGCATACGCGTCCGTGCGGTTTGTCCGCGGGGCATAAATTCTTCTACATCGTCGGGCATGCGGGTGCGTCCCGTCGCACCGCGTGGTGCATAACCATAACCGTCGCTCTCGCGCGGCATTGTGGTGCGTCCGGTTGTGCCGCGCCCGGCATAGGGATACTCGCCTTCTTCGGGTGGAATCACCGTGCGCGAGGTTGAGCCGCGCTGGGAATAGTCGGTCATCTGCAAACGCGTTGCATAAGCGCTGTCGGGATTCTCCGGATAGCGCCCTGCGTTCTGCTGCGGCGCATACGGATCGACCGGCTGCTGCGGCGCGTAGGGATCGACCGGCTGCTGTGTGTAAGGGTCGATCGGTTGCTGATCATACGGATTGACGTTATGCGGCTGCGCATAAAGATTCTGCTGATTGCCGTAGTCGTTCCCCTGCGGATAGGAATAGCCGTAATTCGGGTCGATGGGTTGCGGCGCATAGGGATTATCCGGATTTGCATAGCCTCCTTGCGGCTGCTGCGTAGCATAGCCTCTTTCATCAAAGCCTTGCTGACCAGCATAGGCGGGATCGTAGGTGGCATTCGGATCGTATTGCTGGGAAGGATCCGCGCCATAAGCAGGATCCTCGCGATAGCTGCGTGACGAACCAGAGCCCTGTCCGGCTGCGCGGGGGTCTTCTTCATGTGGCGGATATCCGTAACCGCCGTCGTGTTGATCCATGTGATTCACGCTCCTCACTTGAGAATCGGCTCGGCATCGTTGCCGGAGTCCTGACTTTGGTTTGAAAACTGATCTGCTGGTAGCGGACGAAATGCTTGACGTTGTGAATTGAATCTTGCGCGTCAGGCAGATTCGAACACAGAATAAAAATCTCCATTCCAATGCAACTATAGTTTACCATAGGTTGTGGGGGGGAATGATCAGGGTTATTGTGAAGAATCTATGGATAAATTGTTAATCCTTTTACTGGTAAAACACGCAAAGTGGGGAAGAATGAATGAAAATGGAGCCGAAATGCCTTTATTAGGCATTCGGCTCCCATAATCAGCACGTGAATAAACAGTAAATTATGAACGAGGGAACGCGGTTTTCTTACAATAGGATCGGGGGAAGCTTCTAAATAATGAAACGACTGATTCCTGATCTTTATTCCATGATCTTTTTTGTGGAACTGCAGCCGATGCGGGAGGCCCCGGCTTCGATCATGGCGAGCGCTTGTTCGCGGGAGCGAACGCCGCCGCTGGCTTTGACGCCCATCTCGGAACCGACGGTCTTTCGCATGAGGGCGATGTCTTCCGTCGTTGCGCCGCCGGTCGAAAACCCGGTAGAGGTCTTTACAAACGCGGCGCCCGCTGCCTTTGCGGCGAGGCAGGCTTTCACCTTTTCTTCATTCGTCAGCAGACAGGTTTCGATGATCACCTTAACGATGGCGGGCTTTGACGCGTTGACAACGGCGGCGATATCCGCCTGTACGCTTGCCCAGTCTCCGGCCTTTGCCGCGCCGATACTCATGACCATATCGATCTCTTGCGCGCCCTCACGGACGGCAAGCGCAGCCTCGACGGCTTTTGCGCCGCTGGACATTGCGCCGAGCGGGAACCCGACGACAACGCAGGTTTTAACCCCGCTGCCCACAAGTTCGCTCGCAACCAGAGCGGCATAGCAGGAGTTGACGCAGACACTCGCGGTATGATACGCCTTTGCTTCCGCGACGACGGCGAGGATATCCGCGCGGGTTGCGTCCGCCTTTAACAGCGTATGATCTAAATACGTATTCAACGGATTCATGCGAAATACCTCTTGAGCAGGCCTTCAAACCCTTTGCCGTGGCGGGCTTCGTCGCGCGCCATCTCATGCACCGTGTCATGAATCGCGTCCAGATTGAGCTCCTTTGCGCGCTTGGCAAGCTTCGTCTTGCCATCGCAAGCGCCAAACTCGGCCTCGGCGCGCAGCGTAAGATTTTTCTTGGTCGAGGTGGTGAGCACTTCGCCCAGCAGCTCCGCAAAGCGGGAGGCGTGATCCGCCTCTTCAAACGCATAGCGCTTAAACGCCTCTGCAACCTCGGGATATCCTTCGCGCTCGGCGACGCGCGCCATGGCCAGATACATGCCAACCTCGGTGCATTCGCCGGAGAAATTCATACGAAGGCCATCGAGCACCTCTGCATCCACACCGGCTGCGATGCCGACGACGTGTTCGGAAGCGTACTGCTTGACCTCCTGCGTGATCTCGATAAAGGAAGCACCCGGAGCTTTGCAGACCGGGCAGAACTCCGGCGCGGAGTCACCGATGTGAACATACCCGCAGACGGGGCAACGGAATTGTTTCGTCATAAAAAATCGCTCCTTTCAGGAATTTGATGCAATCAAAATGCTTCAATTTACGGCTCGCGTTATGGCGCGGCCGCATATTTAGTATAGCCGTGGGAATGTAAACAATCAATCACAAAAGCGAAAAAGCACTACACAAAAGGGGGTACGTTTGCTATACTGCAAAACGATGATCATAGGATATGGGAGACTGAAATGAAACGAATCCTCGGCGCTTTGCTGATTTTAATACTGTTATGCACACCCGCGATGGCGCTTGCGGACTATGATTACGATTCGATTCCGACACCGAACATGATCGTTGTGGACGGCGATGATCCTAGCGTAGTGTTCTTTGAGCGCAACGCGGATCAAAAGGTCTATCCCGCGAGCACGACAAAGATCATGACGACGTTGGTTGCCCTAGAGAACGGCAACCTCGATGACACGCTCACGGTCGGCGACGAGGTACTCGGCACCACGATCAAGTTTACGGAGCTCTCTTCCTTGATGGGAATCAAACCCGGCGAAACGCTGACACTGCGGGATCTTGTCTACGGGCTCATGCTGGTTTCCGGCAACGATGCGGGCGAAGCGATTGCCAAATATGTTGGCGGCTCTGTCGACGGGTTCGTTGCGTTGATGAATCAAAAGGCGCAGCAAATCGGCATGACCGGCACGCATTACACCAACCCGCACGGCGTTCACAACGACGATCACTACACCACCGCGCGAGACATGGCAAAGCTCATGGCGTATGCGCTGTCCATAGACGAGTTTGTAAAAATCGCGGAAACCAGAACCTATACCGTGCCGGCAAACAG
>JAQVML010000213.1 GCA_028703645.1 Eubacteriales bacterium | reverse complement strand
TAAGTTACGCCTCCTTTTTCGATGCTTCTATTTTATACCAAGCGCAGGAACCCCCGCAACCGCGTAACCAGTCCCCGCGGGGAATGCGCAAGGCGTTGTTGTAGCCTTGTTGTGAACATTCTGCGGCGCAGAATATCGCTTACTCTTCCTCTTCTTCCGGCAGGATTCCGTTGTGGAAAAACTCCTGCACGTCGTCGTTGTCGTCGAGCTTTTCCAAAAATCGCTCGACCTTTTCGATGGTTTCCACATCGGCAATATTAACGGTGTTCTGCGGAATCATCTGTACTTCCGCAGAGATAAATTCATATCCCGCGGCTTCCAGCGCTTCACGCACACCGGAGAATTCCATTGGATCGGTGTAGATTTCAAACGCGTCGTCTTGGGCCACAAAATCCGCAGCGCCCGCTTCCAGCGCCTGCATCATCACCTCGTCCTCGTCCATCAACGCGGTGCGTTCAATGACGATGACGCCTTTTTTATCAAACATCCAGCCGACGCACCCGCTGTTGCCGAGGTTGCCGCCGCTCTTGTCGAAGATGTGGCGCATTTCCGCCGCGGTGCGGTTGCGGTTGTCGGTAACGACTTCGACGATGATCGCCATATTGCCGGGGCCGTAGCCTTCGTAAACGATCTCTTCATAATTGACGGAAGCACCCTCGCCCGCAGCTTTTTTAATGGAGCGGGAGATGTTGTCGTTCGGCATGTTATTCGCTTTTGCTTTTGCGATGACGTCGCGAAGTTTGTTGTTGTTGACGGGATCGGGGCCGCCCTCTTTGACCGCGATTGCGATCTCTCTGCCGATCTTGGTGAAGATTTTGCCGCGCTGGGAATCGGTCTTTTCCTTTTTATTCTTAATATTTGCCCACTTGGAATGTCCTGACATAAGTCCTCCTAAATTGCCCTTCCACTATTTAAAAATTCTGAAACACACGTTTCATGATCATGATTCGCTAACTTTGCTTGAGATCCGCGTATGTTCGCTGAATCGATTGCAAGTCCTGCCAAACGTCCTTCTTCTTCGATTCATCCCGTAGCAGCGCCGCCGGATGATAGGTCGGAAGAAAGAGCGTTCCGTTCTTATTGAGCCATTGTCCGCGCACGCGCGTAATCCTCGCCTCGTGATCATACACATGCTTGGTCGCGGTTGCGCCGAGGCACACGACGATCTTTGGTTTGATCAGCGCATATTGCATCCGTAAAATCGGAAGACACGCCTGTGCTTCTTCATCCAGCGGGGTTCGGTTCCCCGGCGGACGGCATTTGACAACGTTGGTAATATACAGGTCTTCGCGCCGCATGTCAATCGCTGAAAGCATTTTATCGAGCAATTGGCCCGCTTTTCCGACAAATGGACGCCCTTGCGCGTCTTCATCCGCGCCCGGCCCTTCGCCGACGAGCATGATCTCCGCGCGCCGGTTCCCTTCGCCAAGGACGATGCTGTTTCGCCTTTCACAAAGCCCGCAGCGCCGGCAATTTGCAATTTGTTGCTCAATTGACTCCCAGCTTAGCTCTGACATGTCGCGCGCCCTTCACGTCCTTCATTCAAATGATGAATCTATTTTTATACGTGTTCCGCAGCGTCTTCATCCAACATGAAGATCGCGTTTTGATGCAGTTGCAGATAGCTCGCGGGTACGCTCGGCAATACCGGCCCCGATATCACGAGCGGAGCGATTCTGCTTAGCTCATAACCGGATATCACCGCGATCACGCGCTTTGCCGCCATGATCGTAGAGATGCCGACCGTAACGACTCTGCCGCCTTCCGTTCGCTCCACGTGCGTTACGGGCGCAAGCTCCGACCCGGGCATGTTGCAGGCAACCCTGCCATCCGTCCCAATGGTGCAAACGACCGTGTCCAGTCCGCCGACGTCGAGAATGGCGTTCTCATAATCGTTGCAAAGAAC
This sequence comes from Eubacteriales bacterium, assembly GCA_028703645.1. Lineage (GTDB taxonomy): Bacteria > Bacillota > Clostridia > Christensenellales > CAG-138 > UBA7703. Next base: position 2,138 of record JAQVML010000213.1, on the reverse strand, counting down.
ACTCCAATCGCGCGCCTCCGCGCAGGGAGCGTAGATGTTTTCCGTTAGAATATTGACGCGGTCATAGAGCATGGCATGCATGCGTGACTCATCCGAAACTTCCGTGTCCTGCTTGACGTGCTCGTAGAGATTGAACGTGCGGATGCTCGCCCAGTCCAATAGCCCGTCGCTCGTCATGCCCGCAATCTTTCGATATGCGGACGCAAGCGAAGGATTACAGTCCAGCCCCAACGCGCTGTTTGGTTTTTCAATGATGCAACCCGCAAGCAGCGTAGCCAGCGCCTGACTGAGCGTGTCGCTGTCGCGGTAGACAAGGACACTCATTTCATCTCTCCCATCGCTTCAACGGCGTTGATGAATAGGAGCACGTCGCCATAGACATCCTTGCGATTGATCTCGTTGAGCATTTCGTGGCGTCCGCCTTCATAGAGCTTGAGTTCGGCGTTGTGTCCGGTCTTCGTCAGCCATCCATGCACCTGCTTGACGCCCTTGCCTTTGCCGCCAACGGGGTCCATTGCGCCGGAGAAGATGAGTATCGGTTTATTGGGTACGCGTTTTGCCCATTTTTCGTTTGAAATTTCCGCAAGTCCCGTGAAGACATCATACATTGCATATGCGGTAAACGGGAACCCGCAGTTTTCGTCCGCTACATATGCGTCTACTTTCGCTTCGTCGCGCGAGAGCCAGTCGTTCGCGGTGCGATTTGGTTTAAACGCGTTATTGTAAGAACCGAAGCTCATTTTGAACAGTGTTTCGCTCGGCAGTTTGCCGCCGTTTTTCTTGATCTCGCGTTTTGCAATCCATTTTGCGATGCCGAGAACGGGGTTCGCGCCCGCCGTACCGGAGAATATATACGCGTCAAAGTCCTCACCATTGCGTCCCGCGTAGGTTCGCGCAAGAAAGGAGCCCATGGAATGCCCCATCAGGATAAACGGAATCGCGGGAAAGTCCTTTTTCACGAGTTCGCGTATGGTCTGCATATCCTTTACGATCGCATCCCAGCCGTTTTTCTCGCCAAAGTAACCCTTCGGCATGCCTGCCACGATGCTCTTACCATGGCTTGCAATGTCGTTTCCGTAGACCAATACGCCGTTTTCGGCTAAGAACGAGGCAAACTCGTCATATCGGTCGATGTGCTCCGCCATTCCGTGTGTAATCTGCAACGCAGCGTGCGGATCTTCCGGAATCCACATACGATAGCGGATATCGCAAAGCCCGGTTGCGGAAGGAAACCGTTTCTCACGAAGAGTGAATTTCATACGCCAAACCTCCCCGATAATAATAAAAAAGTATACCACCTTCCGGCGGAATACTCAAGATTTCAACAGAGATTGATCCTTTACTCAAGTTTTGAGCGCGTTCTAATCTTCTATCGCGCATACAACTTTTATAATGCCCCTTTTCTGCCACTCACCGTTTCTAAACTCAGGGCGACTTCTCAGATTACCAAGAATATTCGACGATTCCGACAACTTGTCTGCCTCCCATATTCGTTTTTCCACCCGTCCGTCAGCATAATACGTAATGATATTTGCCCGTTTCTTTTGCAGAATTAGTTTTTTAAAGTCACTTTGCTGCGCAGGTTTCAACTCAATATTCAAAATATCTCCATTGTTGATATGAGTCTTCGGTAATTCCATGTTCACCTTTGTTAGTTTTGTTGAATTTTGCTTTTTAACTTCAACTCGAATTTGAATGTTTTCAATTACATTTTCAATGACTTCTTCAGAGAATCGAGTGTTCAAGTGCTTTTTTAATACGCCCAATAATAATGCGTTTCCCTCGTTTGACGTGAGTAATTCAACAAGGCGTGACACCTCTTTAGCAGTCACTTCTTCTTCGATCCTTTTTATGCACCACGAAGCAAAGCTTGTATCGCTATAAGCGTCTTTCATCAGAACACTGATAAGCTCATCTCCATTTTTATTATCAGGAGTAAATGGTATTTCAATAACCTTTACTGGTTTTTCGTTATCTCCTGGAACATCATAATAAACTTGTAATGTATCTCCGATTAGCAAACCGAAACGAAGCCTAAGCTGTAACATATAGGAAACAAGTTGATCTGCGTTTCGTAATACAATATCAGCGTTTGGTTTTTTCAGTTCCGCAACAAAAACTTGCTTGTGATCCTTGGC
>JAQVML010000212.1 GCA_028703645.1 Eubacteriales bacterium | reverse complement strand
CGCCCAACCGCATCAAGTTTTCACACATCTCAAGGCCGATGAATCCCGTGCCGATGATGGCGGCGGACTTGGGTTTGTTTGCGTCCAAAAACGCCTTGATGCGCAGCATGTCGTTGATGTTGCGCACCGTGAAAACGTGCGGTTGCTCTCGTCCGGGGATCGGCGGCGTGACCGCGCGCGCGCCGGTTGCCAAAATGAGCTTGTCGTAGCTGTCCGAAAAGAGTTCGCCTGTAACGAGATTCTTAATCGTTACGCTCTTGGCAACAGGATCGATCGAGAGCACCTCGTGCTCCGTCTTGACCTCGACATTGTATTTGCTCAAAAAGAACGCGGGATCGCGCGGGGCAAGTTCCTCCACCCTCTCTACTTCGCCGCCGAGATAATACGGCATCCCACAGCCGGAATAGGAGATAAATCTGTCCCGTTCATAGATGGTAATCTGCAATTCTTCGCTGTTTCGCCTCGCTTTTGCGGCGGCGGATGTTCCGGCGGCGACGGCTCCAATGACGATAAGTTTCATACCTTGCGCTCCCTTTCTCTATCAATTCTATTTCATTTTTTGCTCAGGAAACCAATGTGTGGTGCGATTTGCGATCTTGACCAGCGTGAGCATCACGGGTACCTCCACCAGCACGCCGACGATGGTCGCCAGCGCAACCGGGCTCTTTGCGCCAAACAGCGAAATCGCCACCGCAACCGCAAGCTCAAAGAAGTTGGAAGCACCGATCATTCCCGCTGGCGCCGCGATTTCATGCGGCAGTTTGAGCGCTTTGCTCGCGCCGTATGCGATGAAGAAGATCAGGAATGTTTGAATCACAAGCGGAACCGCAATCAGCACGATATGCAAGGGATTTTCTAAAATGACGTTTCCCTGAAACGAAAAAATGATGACCAGCGTCAGCAGAAGACCTACGATGGTCACATTGCTAAACTTCGGCAAAAATCCCTGTTCAAAATATCCCAACCCGCGTTTTTTGATGATGTTGGTTCGCGTCAGGATGCCGCCCGCAAGCGGAATCACCACAAACAGCACGACCGAAAGCAGCAGCGTATTCCAGGGGATCTTCACGCCACCAATCCCCAACAATAGCGCGACGATGGGCGTAAACGCGACGAGTATGATGAGATCGTTGGTCGCAACCTGCACCACCGTATAGGCGGGGTTTCCCTTTGTCAGGTGGCTCCAAACGAATACCATCGCCGTACAAGGCGCGGCGCCCAGCAGAATTGCGCCCGCGAGATAATCCTTGGCAAGCGTGGCGGGAATCAGGTTTTTGAAGATCACAAAGAAAAACAGCCATGCGATGCCAAACATCGTAAACGGCTTGATGAGCCAGTTGGTCACCCAGGTGACGAATAGTCCCTTCGGGTTTTTGCCGACGTTCTTGATGCTCTGGAAATCCACTTTGAGCATCATGGGGTAGATCATCAGCCAGATTAAAATCGCGATCGGAATCGAAACATTGGCATACTCAAACTGACCCAGAAACGCGGGGATACCGGGCAAAAATCGCCCGATCAACACGCCCGCAACCATGCAGAGAATCACCCATACCGTCAGATATCGTTCAAAAAACCCGATGCCGGTGTTCTTCTTCGCTTCCATATTTGTTCCTCTTTCCACGTCTTGCGTTGGATTTATCGAACTTTCTTCAGAATCGCGACTACTTCTTCGGTTTTCAACGCTTTTCCGTAGGAGACCACTTTACCGTCCACGACGAGCGCGGGCGTGCTCATCACCCCATATGCCGCAATCTTCGAAAAATCCGTCACGTGCTCGATGGTTGCGTCCATACCGAGCTGTTCCAGCGCGGCCTTTGTCGCGGCCTCCAGCGCGTTGCATTTTGCGCAACCGCTGCCGAGTACCTTGACCGAAGCGCCGTCCGTCTTTGCCTTCTCCGCCTGTTCCATGCTCTTGCAGTCGCAATTGCCGCCGCAGCAGCAGGAGCCCGTCGTTTGTTCTTCTTTTTCTTTTCTTCTTCCAAAGAGTGCCATAATGATGATTTCCTTTCTAATTCTCTTTTATTTTAAATCAAGTTTGTTTCCATTTTGTTAAGTCAATATTTGGTTCTCTTGTTTTTAGAATCCCAAATAGAACAGGTATAATCCGATCATCAGGATCAGCACGCCCATCACGATCTTCAGAACGCGGGAAAGCGCGCCGTAGCGTTCACTCTGCATGAGCTTGTTCACCGCGCCAATTGACGAACCAGCCAGCACCGCCAGCGCACCGTGTCCAACGCCATAGACCAGCATCAGTAGCGCACCCCAAAGAAGGTTCCCGCTCCCAGCCGCAACGGCCAGCAGCGCGATGAGAGCAGGCGTCGCGCAGGGAGAAGAAAACACCCCGCCGAGCATACCGATAATCAGCGCGCCAAGATAACCGCGCAACTTGCTCTTTCCAACAAGATAGGTAGAGGGGATGATGTTCACAACCTCCCACGTTTGCAGCGCCATGAGCACCATCAGGACGCCCAGAACGATATACCACCACTTCGCACCCGCACCAAGCAGTTGCCCGACGCTTGCGGCAACGACGCCAAGTACGGTAAACGTTACCGCCGCCCCGAGCGCAAACATCAACGAGAGCCGGAGCGCTTTTTTCGGCTCGACGCCGATGCCGCCGACATACGCAATCACGAGCGGGATGCTCGAGAGCGAGCACGGCGTAAAGGACGTGAGTACCCCGGCAAGCAGCGCAAGCAGCGGAGCCAGCCACATGTTCTGACCGATCTGCGCGCTAATCTGTTCCAGCCAGGTGTTGATCATGCGCGCGCTCCCATGTCCGCAAGGATTTTGCTCATCTGCTCTGCGGTCAATCCGCCCTGATGGACAGTAAACACATGCTCCTGCGTATCTTTCGTGCTGTAGAAACCGAACTCAATGCCGAGATCATCGCTTGGCACATACGGCGTTCCATCCGCATTGAAGAATACCTGTGTCGGAATCACCTGCACGGGAAAGTTCTTCGCCGCGTCTGTGTACTTCCAAACATCGACGAACTTGATAATCGCCTTGCCTTGATAGTCCTCATTCGCACTCTGGAGCACGGGCGCCATCTCCTGACAAGGAATGCAGGAATCCGAGCCAAAGTCGATGATGATCGGGAGCTTATAGGCAAAGAGCGCGGCAAGGTCGATGGCTTCCGCTTCCAGCGCAAAATCAGCGTCTTGATCTTCCGAAGTCGCTGCTTTGCCACTTTCTACTGCCTGTGTCGATTCTGCATTCGGTTCGGTTACATCTTTTGTAGCATCGCCGTTCTTCACAAACCAGATAGCTGCAATGGCGATGAGAATCACTGCTAAAATAAGAATCTTTAGAATCAGGCTTTTCTTATTTGGTTTGGTCTCAGCCACAGCAGTTTCCTCCACCGCATCCGCATCCTGCCTTGCTTTGTTTTCCCTCGTAAAAGCGCCTTAATTTTTCTGGCAGTTGATAGTCGCTATCGCTCTGGACATCGTCACTCGCACCAAAGGCCGTGGAAAGAATGCCTTCCGCAAGCATCGCCTTTGGCGGCACCTCGAAGATTTCCCCACCGTATTCGAACACACGGCAGTCCACCTGTGTTCCGCTGATCGCGCTGCAACAACCGCAATCGTTTTCTGCAACAGTGGCGCAGATATCGCGCCCGTTGACGCGGATTGTCGGCGAAGAGAGAAAGCGGTGCTGTTTCGCGATCTCGCGCGTGGTCATCTCGATCTTGCGGTACTCGAGCGTATATCCAGCAAGTGAAAGCGCGGGCGTTAACGCCATAACGACATCGTCCAGTTTCTGCTCAGTACCAACGCAGCGTTCACAGGTGTTCAAATCGAGATAGAGATACTCCACCAACACGGTCTTGGATGCGCAGCAGTCGCCACCGCTGGTACCGGCAGCTTCGCCCACTGCCGGTGCGCCGTTCGGCGGCGTCCATCCGGTGTTATCACCAACATAGGTAATCGCGCCGATGGGGCAGCGGTTTCCGCAGCCGTGGCAATGATCCACGCAAGCGTCGGGGTTGGCGACCACGGGCGTAAGCGCTTTCTTTGCGTCATATACGCCGTGCGGGCATTTTGAAACGCAAGTTCCGCACT
>JAQVML010000211.1 GCA_028703645.1 Eubacteriales bacterium | reverse complement strand
TCGTACTGCTCCTGAGAAGCGTTGAATGCGGCGACGATTTCTTTCAGAGCTGCTTCGTGCTGATCAGTAAGTGTGTGCCAGAATATAATCTGGATTTTTTCTCCTGTTGCCGGATCGTTCGTGCCAACCGCCGTTGTGGTTGTTTCTTCCGCAACCGTTCCCGTTGTCGCGGTTCCATCAGCCGGAACGTTGGCGTTGCACGCGGTCATCGTAGCCATCAAGAGAAGGATCGACATAATGACTGCCACTACCTTTTTCATTCTGAGTGCCTCCTGTTTTATTTTTATTCATTAGTCGAAGTATCTCTGCGATTGGTTTTCAGTAAGCCACAGAAAAGCTCCGGCGAAAGCCGTGTTTATCCGCATAGGCAGTTTAGGTAATCCGCCAGTTCATCCAGCGTTTTCAGGCTAATATCATAAGCGGGTTCTCGGATGCCTGAGTATGGGTTCATCCATAGAGTGCGGCAGCCAAGACGGCGCAGCGGTTCCAAATCGTTATACGCGTGATCGCCGATCGCCAGAACGGCCTGCGGATGCTCCAGCGCGCCGGGTAAGCAGTATCCTAAGGCGTCAACCAGCCCATACGGCTTTTCAACCGAAAAACTTTCCTGCGTAAAAATGCCGCGGTATCCCAATTTCCCTAGGAGTTTTTGCGCCGTTTCGGCGTCGGAATTGCTTAAAAGAATCGTCTCGCAGCAATTGTTTACCCGTTTCATCGCGTCACGCAGGTGTATGCTGCCGCATAGTCCGCTTTCTTCCATCACACGGCGTGTCCGCCGGTAGGTTTCCTGACAGCGCTCCGCGCCGAATACGCCAAGAGAATACCCTATAAACGTAAGCACAGCCCACGCATCGCCAAGGTAGATCGTTTCGTTCGAATCGATCCTTACTCTGGCCGTTGCATCAGGCAGGATCGCTCTTTCCGCCATGTCAAAATACTGTTCTGGATCATCCGTACGGATAGCCGTGCAACGGTAAAACGAATTCATGTTCAGCCGCTTCCCGCGCAGCACATCTTCTGCATATTCTGCGAGTCTTGGCTCCCAAGTTTCTTTATCGGTTCCTTCCACCATAAAATGAATATAGTGTTTATAAAACGAAAAATCCTGATAGATTGTGCCGTCCAAATCGAATACGATGACCTTTATCTTTTCTTCCATACAGGCTCCTACAAAATAAAAACGTGCTATCCACTAAGCGGAGTATAGCACGCGTTAGCTATATATTTTTTTCTCGTTTTGTAAAAAAGTGCACATTCGCAGCGGGTCGCTAAACTTGAAAATACACTCCCAATATCTCCTCGAACGCCAGTATGACCTTCCCGAAAAATGGATTGGGCACTCCGGAAATCAAGGTTTGTCTGGCCCCGTCCACGATAAACACAATATCCGATAAGCCGGCAAGCGCGGAGTCGCCACGTTTTGTAAACGAAACAACCTTGAATCCGTTTTGTTTGGCGCGAACTACATCATCGGTAACGCTCGTTGTTTCCCCGCTCTGCGAGATAGCGAAGATCAGCGAAGGTTCAATGTTGGATTGAACAAGTTTCCGCTTCCCTTCCCGAAACAGCATGTAATCATAGAAATGGACGCGATTGAAAACCATAAAACCGCTGACGCCCAGCCGCTGAACGATATAGTCGGCAACGAGATCCGCAAAGCCCTCTCCAACGACAAAGAGCTTCCGTTCGCGAAACATCTGAAGAAAAGAACAAAGTTTTCGAACATCCTCCGCGCTGTAATTGTCAATCAATGTGCTAAGTTCGTATGTGCACTGTTCTTTCATGCGTTCGCTGACTTTTTGCGACAGGCTGTAAAACAGTTCACTGTATCCGTTATAACCAAGACGCTTGCACATCTTTATGATGAAACTGGTGGACACGAAATTCTCATTCGCGATTTGTGTAATGCTCGCTCGCTCTTTGCTTTTTTCAATATGGTTCACAATACTGGTAATGATGCGGGTTTCATCTTCCGTTAGGCTGTTTGTAAGAAAATAATAACTTTCATTCATAATAGCTCCTCATGCCTGGCCGGACAGATTTAGTCGGAGGCTGCTCAACGATCGGATGGCAAAATAATACTTACGGCGCATCGGCCGCTTCTCTTATTGCTGCCCTACAGACATACCGATTAAAGTCAAAAACACAATCTCAGCTGTATTATCGGGATAAAGCAAGCTGGTTGTCAAGTTAACGTTTCTTTACAGACCGATATCCTCCGTTTCTACTCGCGTTGTGAAATATTTTCTTTGGAAACAGCCGAATACCTGCCGCCATGGATGGAAAATGTCAGACTGCCAATCGATGGAACCGTACAGTGGAGGCTGGGATGGACATTTTCTTTTGATTCGCTATAATGATAACCAACTTGATCAGGCGGATTCTCCTTTGTTGTGGATGCAGTTGATCTTTTAACTGCGCAATCTGCCCTGTACCGAAATAATTCATGCAAATGGAAAGACTATTATGAAAATCAATCAAAAACGAATGATTCAAACTTTTATGGAGCTAGTTTCGATTGACAGCCCTTCCCGCCATGAGCGTCATATGGCCGACTGGCTGACGATTCAACTGCGCGGAATCGGGTTTGCTGTGTGCGAAGACGATGCCGGAAGTATAATAGGCGGTGATTGCGGCAACTTGTTTGCGACATGGAAAGGAGACGTCAATTTACCCCCGCTGCTATTCTGCGCGCACATGGATACAGTTCAGCCTGCGAACGGAAAACGCGCAGTGCTTGACCCGGACGGAACGATCCACAGCGCCGGTAATACCGTACTTGGTGCGGACGACCTTTCCGCCATTACGGCAATTCTTGAAGCGATTCGAACCATCAAGGAATCCGGTAAACGACACCGAAGCATCGAACTGCTCTTCAGCGTTTCCGAGGAAACCTATTGCGTCGGAGCTTCCGCCTTTGATTTTTCGAAAGTCAAGGCAAAGGAAAGCTACGTGTTGGACTATGAGGGCGCGCCGGGTCAAGCCGCAATAGCCGCGCCTTCCATTCTGCAATTTCAAGCGGAAATCTTTGGAAGAGCATCACACGCTGGTTTCGCGCCGGAAATGGGAGTCAACGCAATCGCAGTAGCCGCGCACGCCATCGCGCAGTTGAAAACCGGGCGAGTAACGGAGGGCCTGACGCTGAATTTTGGAAAAATTCATGGCGGGCTATTAACCAATATCGTGCCAGACTACTGCGTTGTAGAAGGAGAAATCCGCAGCTTCGACCATCACGCGGCTCTTGTGCAAGCAGAGAGGGTGCAAAACGCGTTTCAAGCAGCAAGCGACGAATTCCACGCAATGTTAAGCTTTTCCAACGAATGCCTTGTGCAGGCTTACAACGTTTCCGAATCTTCAACTGTCGCTCAGCGCTATTTTGATATTTGTCGCACGCGCGGATATCAGACAGAAAGTGTTCAGACACTCGGTGGAAGCGACAACAATGTTCTTGCGGCACACGGTATAACAGGTATCGTAGCTGCGTCGGCCATGCACGCCTGCCATTCCTGTTCTGAATATACAACAGTAGACGAATTGTCGCAGTTAACAGAAATAGTAATAGATTTAATGCTGGATTTACGTCCATAATACGCTAGATAAGAATTTTTCAGAAACTCCCTCGCTAAGTTCATATATGCGGTAAAACAGCGCTATGCTGTAACCGCTTAAATTGTTGTGTTTGTCGTTGCTTTTTGCGCACGCTCAAACGACTTATATAAGCCGAATTTTGCACCCGGATGTCCTGCTTACGGAATTGCGGCTAACGGGAGTATGCTAAAATATCGGACAGCATGGTAAGAGATTATAATAGGGATTAGGAGGACAAAACCATGCTGAAACAACGAACCCAATACGACGATGAATTCAAGAAAAATGCGGTCAAACTAAGTTATGCAAGCCCAAAGCTTGGTGTGAGCTGTCGCAGACGATCTGGGCATAGCAGTAAACCTGCTGTACAACTGGCGCAAGAAATATACGGCGTCAGGCGAAAAAGCGCCAATGGCCACAATGGAGGAAGAACTCAAGGCGCTCCGGCTTGAAAACGCAGAATTGAAAATGGAGCGCGACATGCTAAAAAAAGCAGCGGCCTACTTTGCGA
>JAQVML010000210.1 GCA_028703645.1 Eubacteriales bacterium | reverse complement strand
GCCGATGTTGTCGCCTGCGATCGCCTGGTCCAGCTGCTTACGGAACATTTCTACGCCGGTCACGACGACCGAACGGGTTTCTTCTGCAAGACCTACGATTTCGACCGTGTCGCCGACCTTGACCGTTCCGCGCTCCACGCGGCCCGTCGCGACCGTACCACGACCCGTGATCGTGAACACGTCTTCTACCGGCATCAGGAACGGTTTGTCAACCGCGCGCTCCGGCGTCGGGATATAGCTGTCGACTGCGTCCATCAGCTCAAACAGGCACTTGCACTCCGGCGCTTCCGTTGCCTTCTTGCCTTCCAGCAGTGCTTCCATCGCGAGCAGCGCGCTGCCCTTGATGATCGGGATTTCGTCGCCCGGAAACTCATACGTGTTCAGCAGTTCGCGGATTTCCATCTCGACGAGCTCCAGCAGTTCCGGATCGTCGACTTGATCCGTCTTGTTCATGAACACGATGATGTACGGCACGCCAACCTGACGCGCAAGCAGGATGTGCTCGCGGGTCTGCGGCATCGGGCCGTCCGCCGCACTCACTACCAGGATCGCGCCGTCCATCTGAGCCGCTCCCGTGATCATGTTTTTCACATAGTCCGCGTGACCTGGGCAGTCGACGTGCGCATAGTGGCGCGTCTTCGTCTCGTACTCTACGTGCGCGGTGTTGATCGTGATTCCACGCGCTTTCTCTTCCGGCGCCTTGTCGATTTCGTCATACTTCATCGCCTTGGCTTCGCCCTGCTGCGCCAGCGCCATCGTGATCGCCGCCGTCAGCGTCGTCTTGCCGTGGTCAACGTGGCCAATCGTGCCTACGTTTACGTGCGGCTTATTGCGTTCGAATTTTGCCTTTGCCATTACAACCATTCCTCCTAAAAAACTTGTTGTTACCCGCATGCGGAATTTGTAACGGCAGCGGGCAAAATATGTTGTGCACCTTGTTTGGATGCTGGAGCGGGTGATGGGAATCGAACCCACATAGCCAGCTTGGGAAGCTGGAGCTCTGCCACTGAGCTACACCCGCATAGTGAAGCATCCCCCCTGCCGCAGGCGCTTGCAACAAAGGCAGTTTTCGCGCAGGTTGTTTCGATCGTTGATTTGGTAGAAATGAAACGGAATCTGCATCGAAAATCCACCGCACAGAACACAAGCGTTACCCATGCGCCTCCACGGTAGCATTCACTATTCTATCGGCTTTACCGAAAAAAGTCAACATCCCAGATCGAGTATTCCGGCAGGCGTTCACCCCCAAGATACGGCCTTTCTGGAATCTTTTTGGCTCCAACGCCGGCACGTTTTTGCGGGAAGCAAAGACGCTACTTTTCCTCCCAGCCCATCGCGCGATCCAGCGCGCGCCGCCAGCCGATCAGGCGCTTTTCGCGCTCGGAAGATTCGATTTGCGGCGAGAACACGCGGTCGCTCTCCCACTGGTCGACGATGTCCTGCGTGCTGGTAAACACGCCGACGGCAAGGCCCGCAAGGCAGGCGGCTCCCAGCGCCGTGGACTCCACACACTTCGGGCGGTTGACGCGCGCATTGAGCAAGTCCGACTGAATCTGCATCATGATGTTGGAGACGGAGGCGCCGCCGTCCACCTTGAGTTCGCAGAGGTGCACGCCCGCGTCCTTCTCCATGGTCTCAACGAGGTCGCGAATCTGGTAGGCTATGCCTTCCAACACCGCGCGGGCAAAGTGCGCCTTTGTCGTCGCGCGGGTCAAGCCCAGCATTGCGCCTCTGGCATACATATCCCAGTGCGGCGCGCCGAGGCCGGTAAACGCGGAGACAAAATAGGCTCCGCCCGCGTCCGGCACGGACTCCGCCAGCACATCTACCTCCCGCGCGCTCGAGATCAGGCCGAGATCGTCCCGAAGCCACTTGATCGCGCTGCCCGCGTTGAAGATGCTGCCTTCCAGCGCATACTCCACCCGGTCGCCAATGCCCCAGGCGATGGTCGTAAGCAGGCGGTTTTTACTCTCGATGGGCTCCGTTCCCGTGTTCATCATCAGAAATCCGCCCGTACCATAGGTGCACTTTGCCATGCCGGTCTCAAAGCAAGCCTGACCAAAGAGCGCGGCCTGCTGGTCTCCCGCCGCGCCCGCGAGCGGTACGCCGCCGAGCGCTTCCAACCCCATCAGGTGTGGCTGCACCGTGCCGTAAACATGGCTCGAAGGCAGCGCCTTAGGCATCATGCAGCGGGGAATGTTGAGTCTAGCAAGAAGTTTGTCGTCATAGTCGAGCGTGTGGATGTCAAACAGCATCGTACGCGAGGCGTTACTATAGTCGGTCACGTGTTCGCCGGCGAGATTCCAGATGAGCCATGTATCCACCGTTCCAAAGAGCAGTTCGCCGTTTTCCGCGCGCTGCTGTCCGTTTTCGATGTGGTCGAGGATATAGCGAATCTTGGTGCCGGAAAAATATGCGTCGATGAGCAGTCCCGTGGTCTTCTGGACATAGTCGTTCCAGCCCTCGGCAATCAGCGTTTCGCAAAGCGGCGCGGTTCTGCGGCACTGCCAAACGATCGCGTTATAGACGGGGTGCCCCGTCGCTTTGTCCCAAACGATCGTGGTCTCGCGCTGGTTGGTTACGCCGATGGCGGCGATATCGCCGGGCTGAATCTCCGCGCGCTTGCAAACATCCGCCGCGGCTTGCTTCTGCGTCTCGAGAATATCAAACGGGTCGTGCTCGACATAGCCCGCGCCAGGATAGATCTGACGAAACTCATACTGTGCGCTGCTGATGATCGTTCCCTTGAGGTCAAAGAGGATGGCGCGCGAACTGGTCGTACCCTGGTCGAGTGCAAGAAGATACTTTGGCATGATGACTGATTCCTTTCGATGCGAGAATTGAGAGATGCGTTCTCTTCTAATTTGAGCTTTGTTTTTTCCTATCGTTTCTGCAAATGATTTTTTGATTCTGATTTTTCGAATGAACTTCCTTTTGTTTCGGAAGCAATAAAGTGCGAATATTTAAGTCGGTTCTATTATGGCACAGCACAATTGTATTGATCAACACGCGAATCAAGAAAATCAAACAAATTTCACACGCGCGAGCCGATAAAAACCCCGCACTTTTCTATCAGAAGAACAGCGGATTCCCGCGATTCCGTAACTTTCTTACTTTCTTTTTGCGCAATTCCAGTCTATCATACATAATATGTCGACAAACCAATCAAAACCGAGTCCCGTTCCGGCGGGCTTTGTGCCAAACAAAGCGCTGGGACAGAACTTTTTGAGCAGTGATGCCATCATCGAGGCAATTCTAGACGCGGCGCAGATTGAAGGAAAGCGTGTGCTCGAGATTGGCCCCGGTACCGGCGCACTGACGGAGGGTCTGCTTTCCCGTGCGGGATTTCTCGCGGCGGTGGAAAAGGACGGGCGTCTTTGCGAGCTGCTCGCGGAACGCTTCGGTGAAGCGGTTGCGCTCGTGCATACGGATGTGCTGGATGCGGACATCCCCGCGCTGATGGGAAGCGAGCCTTGGCACGCGGTAGGGAACCTGCCGTATTACGCCACAACGCCCATCGTGCTGCGATTGCTTTCGCTTTTGCCGGACAGCATGACGCTCATGGTGCAAAAAGAAGCGGCGCCTCGCTTTTTTGCCCAGCCGAAGGACCGCGTCTACGGGCCGGTCGCCGTCATCACAGGTTGTTTTTATGAGGCAAAGGTGGTCGTCAACGCGCCGAGGAGCTGCTTTAATCCGCCGCCGGAGGTGGACTCCGTCGTGGTTCGTCTCGAAAGGAATGCGCGGACGGGACTTGATGGAGCGGCTTTCCTTTCCTTTTTGAAGCAAGCGTTTTCCATGCGCAGAAAAACGCTGTATAATAACCTCAACAAGGATGAGCGCATCACCCCCGCGCTCTTAACGCTCGGTTTCCCTGTGGACGCGCGCGCCGAAGCGTTGCCGCCGGAGGCGTTGCAAGCTATATTTTTAGCGCTACAACACACGATTGACTAACGAATTGAACTGAAACGGAGGATGTTTCTATCATGGCCAAACTGACTTACTTTTATCTGCCCAGCTGCCCGCACTGCCGCCTTGCCGCGCGCAGCATCGAAGAACTCTGCGCGGAGGACAGCCGCTACAAGGATGTTGAAATCGAGCGGGTCGACGAATCCGCCGAAAAA
>JAQVML010000209.1 GCA_028703645.1 Eubacteriales bacterium | reverse complement strand
ACGGCAAACTTTCGCCATCCTGCTTGCGAAAAGCAGCTCAAGAGCGGCGTTTGCGCGGAGAGGCAGTGCATAGGCTTTTCCGCATGCCGAAATTTAGACACGTCGGAGGATGACTATGTGACGCTCCTTCGAAAACTGCGCGAGCTGCCGCACGTGAAAAAAGTGTTTGTGCGCAGTGGCGTTCGCTATGATTACGCCATGCTGGATCGGGACGATACCTTTTTGCGCGAACTGATCGAGCACCACGTTTCCGGCCAGCTCAAGGTCGCGCCGGAGCATGTCTCCGACCGCGTGCTAAAGTATATGAACAAACCCCCGCATGCGGTCTACGAGCGGTTTGTGCAAAAGTATGAGGCGATCAATAAAAGCCTCGGCATGAAGCAATACCTCGTGCCATATCTGATCAGCTCGCATCCGGGCAGCAACATTCACGACGCGATCGAGCTTGCGCAATATCTCAAGCAGACGGGGCATAAGCCGGAGCAGGTGCAGGACTTTTACCCGACGCCGGGCACCGCGTCCACCTGCATGTATTATACGGAGCTGGAACCGTTTACGATGAAGCCCGTCTACGTCGCAAAATCACGCGAAGAGAAAGCGATGCAGCGCGCTCTCATGCAATGTCACATCCGCAGGAACTGGCCGTTGATTCGAAAAGCACTGCGTTCGGCGGATCGCGAAGACCTCATCGGCAGCGGAAAAAACTGCCTTGTTCCGCCGGATTATCTTTCGCCGGACGAGCAGAGGGCGACGCCGATGAAACGCCCGCAGCAGCGCGCAGGCGGCTCCGCGCGCACGAACGGAAAGAAACGCACTGGCGGCGAGCGCGCAAAGAATCGCGGCAAACGATAACACGCAAAAATATAAGAAAAAACGCGCGCCAAAAACGCGCAAGAGGCCGCGGTAAGTTCTTGACAAAACGCCATTGAGCCGATACAATACTTAAGGTTGCGTGGAAACGCGCGGTAGTTTTGTGCGCGCTGGTTGGTAGGTACGCGCCGATTTCCTCGGCGGCAAAGGCGGTGGAGATCATGCGGATAAACGTTGCAAAAGCCATTCGGCAAACGGGAGAGACTTTTTCGTTTGAATCGACAGAGCTCTTTTCCGATCAAACGCTCGGCGAGCGGACGATTTCGTTTGCGGAGCCTGTAGCCGTCAGCGGAACGTATGTTTACGACGGTAAAGCGTTTACGCTCAGCGGCAAGGTGACGGCAAGCGTGAACACCACTTGCGCCAGATGCACAAAAACATTTGTCGAGCGCATCGCGTTTTCCTTTTCGGAGCGATTTGTAAAGGGAACAGACGAGGCGTCCGACAACGAGACCTATCCGTATTCGGGAGACGAGCTTTTGCTCGACAAAGCCGTGCTGGACAATCTCTTTTTAGAGCTTCCCATCGCGAGCGTTTGCCGTGAAGACTGCAAAGGATTATGCCCCGTTTGCGGCGCGGATCGAAACACAACCACTTGTGATTGCACCACAGAGGAAGCCTAGGATTGAAAAAATCCTACGCGCTATCAGATGAAGAATAGGAGGGATTATCATGGCAGTACCCAAGAGAAAAACGTCCAAGGCACGGCGTGATTCACGCAGAGCGGCCAACTTTAAAGTTGCAGAAGTGCAGCTCAATGAGTGCCCGCAGTGCCACTCGCTTGTACCGTCCCACACGGTATGCAAGACGTGCGGGTATTACGGCGGCAAGCTGGTCGTCGACATGGAACAGAAGGAAAAGAAGAACGCCTGATCATCCATCCTTCGGAATATGTCGAAACCTTCGACAACAAGTTTTGCAAAAGCAAAGAGACTTTTCGCGCGATTTCGCACGGAGAGTCTTTTTGCTTGCCTGTTCGGCGCGGATACACGACGCGCGACGCGCCTTCAATATGTGTTTTCGTTGCGAAGACAGTGTATTTTACGTATAATATAAAATTATACGCAATCGCCGCGAGAAGAATCCATTCATTCATTCGGACTCATCATCGCTTCTCGACGGCGAATAAAAGACGGAAATGGGATAGCGGCAGGGTTTTGCCGCGGAATTGGGAGAAGACACAGCATGAGAATTGCAATTGACGCAATGGGCGGCGACAACGCGCCGCAGGCGGTATTCGAGGGAGTCAAGCTCGTATTGCCGGAGCTCAAACCGGATGTGGAGCTCGCGCTCTACGGCGACGAGACGATCATCAAGAACGGACTTGCAGAGCTTGGGGTAATCGATCCCCGCGTCTCCATCGTTCACACCACGGAAGTGATCGGTTGCGACGAGCAGCCGACCCTCGCAATCCGCAAAAAGAAGGATTCCTCCATGGTGCGCGCGGTGGAAGCGGTTGCCACCGGTGAGGCGGACTGCGTTCTTTCCGCCGGAAGCACGGGCGCGCTGCTCACCGGCGCTACGCTGATCATCAAGCGGCTCAAGGGCGTGAAGCGTCCCGCGCTGGCAACGATGATGCCGACGCCGGATTCCTGCATGCTGTTGCTCGACTGCGGCGCAAACACGGATTGCAAGAGTGACTATCTCGTGCAGTTTGCGTTGATGGGCTCTGCTTATATGAAGAGCGTCGTTGGCGTAAACGCGCCGCGCGTGGGCCTGCTCAACAACGGCGCGGAAGAGGAAAAGGGAAACGAGCTGACAAAAGAGACACATCAACTGCTCAAGACAGCGCCGGTCAACTTCACCGGCAACTGCGAAGGCCGGGATGTGCTCGGCGGAGACTTTGACGTTGTCGTTTGCGACGGATTCGATGGAAACATCGTGCTCAAGGGCACCGAAGGCGCGGCTGCGCTGATTATGGACCTGCTCAAGCAGGGGTTACTGTCGAGCCTTCGCACCAAGATCGGGGCGATAATCTGCAAGCCCGCGTTCAAGATGCTGAAAAAGAAGCTGGACTATACCGAATACGGCGGTGCGCCGCTGCTGGGTGTCAACGGCGGCGTGATCAAGGCGCACGGCAGCTCCAACGGCAAATCGTTTCGTTCGGCGATTCTACAGGGCGTCAAGCTCGTCTCTTCGGACGTCACGCGCTTGCTTGGCGAAGAAATCGCGCAATTCAACCTGCCGGAATAGCCGACAGATTGCCTTAAGCATTGACAGATTGCTACGGGTCATATAGAATACTACGCGAATGAGATGCGTGAAAAAACGCGTTGAAAAGGAGTTTTGAACATGTTTTTTGAAAAAGTTAGAGATATTATTGCAAAGCAGTTGGATATTGATGCAGGTACCATCACCATGACCAGCCGCCTGATCGATGACCTCAAGGCCGACTCGCTGGACATCGTCGAACTCATTATGGATCTCGAACAGGAATTCAACATTGAGATTCCGGACGAGGAACTCCCGAAGGTTCAGACGGTTGCCGACATCGTAGGCTACCTCGAAAAGAAGTAAGCACAACAGAGATTTTGTTTACCCGCATCCGAAGACTGAGAGAGGGTGCGGTTTTTTTTGTAAAGCGTTCGGCCAATCACCGCGCGTCGTATTTGTGTTTTTGCAAAAACTGACAGTTTTAACTATTATATGAGTAAAGACTAATCTGTGTTTTGCGAAAAACGAACCAATTCTGACTTTTACCCGCGCAAAAACCAAACCGACAAAACCAATGATCAAAGGATAACCAGATGACGCAACAGCAAGATTCGCTCTCCACGCTGGAAGGAACCCTTGAGTATACGTTTACCGACCGTTCCCTGCTGGAAACGGCGCTCACGCATACCTCGTTTGTCAAGGGGGACGGAAAGCGGCACACGCATAACGAACGCCTGGAGTTTCTGGGCGACGCGGTGCTGGAGCTTTGCGTGAGCGAACACCTCTATCTGGAGCATCCCGAGTTGCAGGAGGGCGCGATGACGCGCCACCGCGCGCGGCTTGTCTGCGAACACGCGCTCTACAGCGCGGCGGTAACGCTCGGCATACCCGCATATCTGCGTCTTGGCAACGGCGAAGAACTCACCGGCGGGCGCAGCAAACCCTCTATCGTTTCGGATGCGTTGGAGGCGATCATCGGCGCAATTTTCCTTGATGGAGGAATTGCCGACGCGAAGCGCGTGATTTTGGAGCGCGTGATTCGTCTGCTGGAAGATGCGCGTGTGGACGAAACCGACAAGGACTATAAGACCCGCTTGCAGGAATACGTGCAAA
>JAQVML010000208.1 GCA_028703645.1 Eubacteriales bacterium | reverse complement strand
CAGGCGAAATAGAATGTTGACAAACCACCTTGAAGAATCTCCTCAAGTGGCTAGAGTTCCATATTGTAGTACATATCTCATCACTGAAACAACTCTTAATTATAGACGACGGAGAAAATTTCCAGCAGATGGCGCAGCCTCTCGGTGGCGCTACCCGGTCGCTAAAAATACCAACACAGCGGCGTTTTCTTCATGCGGCTTGGAGCCCTTTTGAACGAACGCAAAAACAAAGAGCCCATCGGATGATGGACTCTTGTTTTTGGTGGGGATGGAGGGGCTCGAACCCACGACCTCTTCGATGTGAACGAAGCGCTCTGACCAACTGGGCTACATCCCCGCGCAAAAGATATTTTATCGTATCGGGGTCAAAATGGCAAGTCCTTTTTCATCGTTTTCAGTGGCACCTGTTCCACTCCAAATAATTTTTCATCTCGATTGCAGTGAGCTATGATGAGCATGACATTGCGAAAACGCGGAAGATAGGCGTATAATAAACTGATTCTAAAGGAACACGGAGACAGTAAAACCATGGCACATATCGACGACGCGAAGCGAATCCACCTCATCGGCATCGGTGGTTGCAGCATGAACGGACTTGCGCTGATTTTAAAATCGCAGGGGCATGAGGTGACCGGCTCCGATCGGGAACGCACGCAGTTTACCGACGCGCTGGATCATGAAGGCATTCGCTACAGCATCGGCCATACAGGCGAATATGTGGAGGGAGCGGATCTTATCATCTACTCCGCCGCAATCAAGCCGGAAAATCCGGAGCGCATGCTCGCGCGGCAAAAGGGCATTCCGGAGCTGGAGCGCAGCGTGGCGCTGGGCCAGATCAGCGAGCGATATGACGAGGTGGTTGCCATCGCGGGTTGCCACGGAAAGACGACCATCACCTCCATGCTCGCGATCATCAACGCAGAGGCAAAGACGGACGCGACGATTCACGTCGGCGGCTATGTCGAGTTTCTGGAAGGCGGCGTACACGTCGGCAACCGGGATTTATTCGTCACGGAGGCCTGCGAATACGTCGAGAGCTTTCTGACGCTGAGACCGACGGTTGCTTTGATCAACAACATCGACGACGACCATCTGGACTATTATGATAATATCGACGCGATCGTAGCCGCGTTTGAGCGCTTCTTAGCGCTCCTGCCGCAGGACGGCACATTTGTCGCGTGTGTGGACGATCCCCGCGTCAAAGCGCTCGCGGACAAGAGCGATCTGAACGTGGTCACCTATGGCCTGACCGGTGGCGAGTATACCGCGACCAAGATCGAGTTTGACGCGTTCGGCAATGCGGGCTTTACCGTCGTGCGCCGCGGCGAGACGTTAGGCCAAGTGCAGCTCAGCGTACCGGGCAAGCACAACGTCGTCAACGCGCTGGGCGCGATCGCGGTATCCGATCACTTCGGTGTGTCGTTTCCGGTGCTGGCTAAGGCGCTGCACGATTTTCACAACACGCGCCGTCGCTTCGAATTTTATGGCGAGCGCGACGGCATCAAGGTGTTTCACGACTATGGACACCATCCGAACGAAATCCGCGCGACGCTGGATGCGGCAACGCGCGTTCCGCACAAAAAGCTCTTTTGCGTGTTCCAGTGCAACAGCTACACACGCGCGCGCACGCTCTTTTGCAACAACGTGACGTGCTTTACGGACGCGGATATGGTGCTCGTGCCGGATATCTATCCCGGCAGAGAGAAGGACACCGGCATCGTTCACGCGCGCGATATGGTCGCTGCGATCAACAAAGAGAGCGATAACGCCGTGTATATTCCGACGTTTGAAGAGATTCGCATCTATCTGGATGAGCACGCGAGCGAAGGTGATCTCGTGGTTACGGTTGGTTCCGGCGACGTTTACCGCCAGACGAAGAAACTCTTGTAAGAAATTTCGCGAAGCAATGCGGGCAAGGAGATCGTGATATGCCGTCCATTTTTGAAGCATTGAAGGACTATCTGCCGGACAAATCGGTGCTGGATCAGCGCCCGCCGTTTGACGATGACCTCTCGCAGCCGCTGTTTCACAAAGGAAACGAGATTGGTTGCATCACGCTCCATGGCATCGGCGGTACGCCCGCGAACATTCGCGTGGTGGCGGACGCGCTGATTGTAAAAGGCTATACGGTCATTTCCCCGATGATTCCGGGCCACGGCGAAACCGTCCGCGCGCAAAACGCGTCCAAGGGCGCGCAGTGGCAGGACGCCATCCGCGCGGCATACAAGCGCCTCAAGGACGAGGGTTGCACGCAGGTCTACGCGCTCGGCCTCTCGCTCGGTGGTATTCTCTGCGGTCTGCTCGCGGAGGAGGAGCACCTAAACGGGCTTGCACTGATCTGCACACCGATCAAAATGAAGCGGTTCCTTCGCACGGCACGCGCGCTGAACCCGATCATTCCTGTCGTTGGATATCCGGAGAGCCGGGACGGCAAGCCTGCCTGGGGCGACAACCTCTATGCCCAGATGTACGGCGGATTTTCCACGCGAAAGCTCGTCGATCTCGGACGCCTCGCGCGAAAGCTCAAGCGCAATCTCGACAAGATCGATTGTCCGACGCTGCTCGTCTCCGCCGCGCAGGACGACAAGGTGGACCCAGCGAGCATCGAGATATTCTGCACGGGCGCCGTCAATGCACCGAGCGTGGACCTCGCGGAGTTTGACCATTCGCCGCACGGCTGCACCTATGGGCCGGAGCGGGAGGCGGTCGCTACGCGCTGCGCCGTATTTGTCTCCGCCTTGGTTGACAACCACAACCCCGCTTCGGTATAATTCCTCTTGCCGTGTGTTTGCGACAAGCCAAAATTTCACACTTGTCTCCGTAGCTCAGCAGGATAGAGCGTCCGCCTCCTAATCGGTCGACGTTCGTTTCTCTAAACGTGGTTTTGAGCGGTCAATTTCATTCTTGTTTCCGTAGCTCAGCAGGATAGAGCGTCCGCCTCCTAAGCGGAAGGTCGGGAGTTCGAATCTCCCCGGGAACGCCAGAAAGCCCCGAAACAGTACTGTTTTCGGGCTTTTTCCGTTTTTGGGAAGCTGCCCATTGCTTTGTCTGGCGCGTTGCCTTCGGTTCGTTTTTGAGGTAACCATTTGCTAATTCAGAAACGAACCGTTTTTTCGCTCCTGCTAAGCGATTTTGTCGTTTGCTAAGCGGAAATCAGTTGAATTCGCTGGCTGCGACCAACTGGGATACCGTCTTTTTGAGCCCCGGAGAGCGACGCAGTTGCTCGATCAGATGATCCAGCTCCAGCACGCTTTCCGGTGACTCCGGTGGCTTGACGGCTCGCAAATCGGGGTTCGAGTAGAACGCGGTCTCAAACTTCTGCGCGTTGATCTTGCGATCTTCATCGAGGATGTGCGCATAGACCTTTGTGATCATGTCGATCTCGGCATGGCCGGTATCGCCCTGCGTCGCTTTGAGATCCCCGTGATTGAGCTTGAGCTTGTAGGTCGTACTGGAATGTCGGAGGGAATGGAACACGACGCGCGGGAGTCCAGCCTTCGTCCGCAGAGACTGAAACGATTCTTCAATCAGGCGACCGTCGCAAGGCGTTCCCTTTGGTAGGGATATGACAAGATCATGTTCCTCATACTCGTGGGCATAGAACTTTCGAAGCTCATCTTGCGACTTCTTCCACTCCCGCAGGATATAGGCAACCGTCTTGGGCAGCCAGACCTTGCGTACGCTGGATTTCGTTTTCGTCGTTTTGAGGATCAGACGAGTGCTCGCGTCCCGCTTCATGGGTTCGAAGACATAGAAGATCTCCTTTTTACCGAGCGCTTCAATTGCGTGCAGGGTTGCGCGGGTGAGCTCCTTGTCGATATAGACAAAGGCGTTGTCTGCCATGATGTCCGCATCGGTCATGTGGACGTTGCTCCACGTGAGTCCCAGAATCTCGCCCAACCGAAGAGAACAGGCGAACGACAGGTTCATCGCGATATAGAGCTTACTTTCCGTGCAGGCTTCGAGCGCGGATCGGATCATCTCGGCGGTCCAGATATCCCGCGGCTTGTAGTGTACCTTTGGGAGCACCGCGTTGTCGAATGGATTTTTCGTGATCAAATCCCAGCGAACCGCCTGCTTGAACGCGGTGCGCATGAGCTGTGCGATCTTCTCGATGTTCGACTCTGACAATAGTTTGGGCGTATGC
>JAQVML010000207.1 GCA_028703645.1 Eubacteriales bacterium | reverse complement strand
CTGACACCTCTATTTTAATCAGTATTCTTTCCGCTGTCGAGCAAATTGCATAATTTCACACGGGTTCCGGCTTTGCCAGGCTCACGCGGCTGTTTGCGGCTTAAAATCGTCCATGCGCAACGTTTTATGGTCTTTTCACGCGCTCCGCTTTCTGGTAAACTGATTTTATACAAGCGAAACCATTCGTAGTATCATTGGATTATATGAGGACGCCGCCGATGAACCAGCATCAGAAAAAAATGATTGCCCCGACCGTGATTACGGTTTTACTTTCGGCATACATGCTGACCTATTTTTTCGTTCTGCTTGCCGTGCCGATGCCCGTTTGGGTCAAAGTATTGGTCGGGCTGATTCCGCTCGGAATGCTCGGCGCAAGCGTCTACGTTTTCATACAACGAATCAAAGAAATAAGGAGTGGAGAAGAAGATGATCTTAGTCAATACTGATTACATCACCGGAAAAGAGCTGGAGATGCTCGGCCTTGTCAAGGGCAGCACCATCCAGACGAAAAATATCGGCAGGGACATTACGCAAGGATTCAAAACGCTGGTCGGCGGTGAACTGACGGCCTATAATGAAATGATGAACGATGCCCGCGCGCTCGCGACCAAGCGTATGGTAAGCGAAGCAGAGGCGCTGAACGCCGACGCAATCGTCAACATTCGCTACGCTTCCAGCGCCGTCATGGCGGGGGCTGCGGAAGTCATCGCCTACGGTACTGCGGTCAAGTTCCGCTGACGCAACAAGGCTAACAAGCATTCTTTCATTCGCCCGGGGATTCAGCCCTCGGGCTTTTTTTGTTTGAACATTCATCTGTGAAATAATCCCATCCGGCGTTGGAATCGCCCGCACGCAAAAATGAGAGTGATTCTCAAATTATTGCTTGACATTCGCGCGCTTCCGTGTGAGAATATGAGAGCGATTCTCATATTAGTCAACGTTGCGAGGTGGCATGACGCAACCGCAACACGCAAGGAAACTGCAAGGAGGCAATCGATTTGGCGGAATACGAAACAAAACAGCGGCGGATTCTGCTGGACTATCTCAATGCGCATCCCGACCACGGTTTTTCGGTGGAGGAGCTGTATGACGGCCTCGTATCCGAGCACACGGCGGACGCGGTGCCCGGCAAGAGCACGATCTACCGCCTGATTGCGCGGCTGGTTGGCGAAGGGTTGGTCAAGCGCTTCGCCGTCGGCAACGGGCGCACGTTTGCCTACCAAATCGTCGCCTGCGATGCGTGCGACGCGCACCTGCACCTGAAATGCACCGAGTGCGGATATCTTTACCACATGGATCACGCGGTGAGCGAGCAGATCATGCGCGAGGTGCTCTGCCGAAGCGATTTTTCGCTGGACGAGAAAGAGACCGTGCTGTTTGGTGTTTGTAAAGACTGCAAACTCCGACACAAAAAATAGCCATGCGTCAGGAACCGTTTTTCTCTCAAAAACACCGCTTGCTCGCGCTGTTGCTTGGCGTAATGATCGCGCTGACGCTGTTACTCGGCACCGCGTTTGTGCTCGTCGAGCTAAACCACCACTGCACCGGTGAGGATTGCCCCATCTGCGCGGCGATTGCGCGGGATGTTGCCTATCTCAAGGCGGACTCCGCCGCAGTGCTGCCGCACGTGAGCCTCGCAATCTGCCTTTTTCCGCTGTTGCTTGCTGCTGCGTTTCCGCAGCCCGTGCGCTTACAGAAGCCCTCTCCCGTTTCCCTCAAGGTGAAGCTGTCCGATTGAGTGCGGGCGCAACCCTGTTTCCCGTTTTATGAACCATCGGACAATTTTGGAGGTTTTATGATGAAATTACGAAAATTCACAGCCATCGCGCTGATCCTCTTACTCGCTCTCTCCGCCCTCTCCGCCTGCGCGCCGAAAGACGCCGTGGAGGCGAAAGGCGGCATCTCGATCGTCTCCACCGTGTTCCCTTCCTACGACTTTGCGCGCCAGATTACGGCGGGAACGGACGCGGAGGTAACCTTGCTGCTGCAACCCGGCGAAGAGGTGCATTCCTTTGACCCGACGAGTCAGGACATCATCCGTGTTCAGAACGCGGACCTCTTCCTCTACGTAGGCGGAGAAAACGACACGTGGGTCAACGGCGTGCTCTCCGGCCTCGACAAGAGCGTCAACACATTTCGCATGATGGACTATGTCACGCTCTACGAAGAAGAGTTGGGCGAGGGCATGCAGCCGGAAGAGGAAGAAGCGGCAGCGGCTGAAGCGACAGCGGAGAAGGAATGGGACGAGCACGTTTGGACTGCGCCCGTCAACGCTATCTCGATTGTCAAGGCAATGACGGCGGAACTCGTTAAAATCAATCCCGCCAACGCCAAGACCTATCAGGCGAATTCGGACGCATATGTCGCGCAGTTGGAAGCGCTCGACCAGTCGTTTTGGGACGTGGTGAACACCTCTGCGCGCAAGACCGTCGTCTTTGCGGATCGGTTCCCCGTGCGCTATTTTGTTGAGGAATTCGGGCTGAACTACTACGCGGCCTTCCCCGGCTGCTCCGCCGAAACCGAAGCTTCCGCCGCGACCATCGCGTCGCTGATCGACCACGTCAAGAGCGAAAACATCCCTGTGGTGTTCTACATTGAGATGTCCAACCAGCAGATGGCGGACACGGTTGCGGAAGCGACGGGTGCCAAGACGATGCTGTTTCACACCTGCCACAACGTGACCAAGGCGGAGTTTGAGAGCGGAGCCACCTATCTTTCGCTCATGCAAAACAACGTTCTTGCGCTGAAGGCCGCGCTGAACTAACGCTTGCCCTCTAACGAAGAGGGGCAGCAAAAAACCAACCAATAGACCAAAAAACTGGGGGCTAATTCGCCAAATGTCATTACTTCAGGTTCAAAACGCCGCGTTTCGCTACGACGGCAAAGAGGTGGTCAGCGGTCTCAACTTTTCCGTTGAGCACTGCGACTATCTCTGCATCGTCGGCGAAAACGGCTCCGGCAAAAGCACGCTCGTCAAGGGCTTGCTCGGGCTGAAAACGCCGCACAGCGGCACCATTTCGTTTGGCGAAGGGCTCACCGCGCGCCAGATCGGCTATTTGCCGCAGCAGAAGGAGAGCCAGCGCGACTTTCCTGCCAGCGTGCAGGAAGTCGTGCTCTCCGGCACGCTCAATTCGCTCGGATTTCGCCCGTTTTACACGCGCGCGCAAAAAAAGAACGCGCTGGAGCAGATTGAGCGCGTCGGCATGCTGCCGCTCAAGAGCGCGGCGTTTCGCGAGCTCTCCGGTGGACAACAGCAGCGCGCGCTGCTTGCGCGGGCGCTTGCCGCGACGCAAAAGCTGCTCATCTTGGACGAACCTATCGCGAGCCTAGACCCCGTTGCGGCGGCGGACATGTATCGCCTGATCGAGCAAATCAACCGCGACCACGGCGTCACCGTCATCATGGTGTCCCACGATCCGCACGCGGCGGCGCATGAAGCAAAGAGCGTGCTGCATTTGGAAAACCGCCAGCTTTTTTATGGCACTTCGGCGGATTATCGCAAGAGCGAAATTGGAAAACGGTTTTTGGGAGGAGAAAGCAAATGATAGACGTCATTCGTGAAATGCTCTCCTATCCGTTTCTGGTGCGCGCAATCGTGGTTGGGCTATTGGTCTCGCTCTGCGCGTCGCTCCTGGGCGTGAGCCTCGTGCTCAAACGCTTTTCGATGATTGGCGACGGACTTTCGCACGTGGGCTTCGGCGCGCTCGCCATCGCTTCGGTGACAAACATCGCGCCGCTCACACTCGCAATCCCCGTTTGTATCGCGGCGTCGTTTCTGCTGCTTCGCTTGAGCGAGAGCACGCGCATCAAGGGCGACGCGGCAATCGCGATGCTCTCGGCTGGCGCGCTCGCCATCGGCGTGATGGTCGTTTCCATGACCACCGGCATGAATACGGACGTGTATAACTATATGTTCGGCAGCATCCTCTCTCTTTCCAAGGCGGATGCAACGCTGTCCATCGTGCTCAGCGCCATCGTGCTCGTGCTGTTTGTGCTGTTTTATCCGCGCTTGTTTGCGGTCACGTTTGACGAGTCGTTTTCCCGCGCGACGGGCATCCCGACGCGGGCCTATAACGCGGCTCTTGCGACGCTGTCCTCCATCACGGTCGTGCTCGGCATGCGCATGATGGGCGCTCTCTTGATTTCGAGCCTCATCATTTTTCCCGTGCTG
>JAQVML010000206.1 GCA_028703645.1 Eubacteriales bacterium | reverse complement strand
CATTCGACCCGTCGAGCAAAAGAAAAAACCGGCACAGACCGCGGCAAAAGTATCGCTTTCGCAGGATCGCGGCAGCGCGCTTTCAATCGACCTGCGCGGCAGCATGGTGGACGACGCATGCTTGGAACTGGATCGATTTATCGACAACGCGCTGATTACGGGCGTACACGAATTCTATGTCGTGCATGGCAAAGGCACCGGCGCGCTGAGAAGCGGTGTGCAGCAATATCTGAAAAATCACCCGCGGGTCAAAAGCTATCGTATCGGCGCATATGGCGAAGGCGACGCGGGGGTAACGGTGGTTACGCTAAAGTCATAATAGCGTTCAAAATGGGGGAATCACCCCAAAATGTCGATACAAATGCCGCAAAATACAATCGCTTGCGGCGCTCGTGTGACAATTTTTTACCGTATTGGACAAACGTCACAATCTCTGTTATACTTTACCCAAATGTGAGATACAGAGCAAAAGCGCTTGCATTTTCTCATCAAGTACGGAGGTGATCGGATGGAAAGCAATACCATTCTGGTCATAGATGACGATCGAAATATTCTCGCCATCATCGAGCTATACCTAAAAAAAGCGGGGTTTCAGGTCTACACCTGTGCGGACGGAACCTCCGCGCTGGCCGCGTTCCACGAGACCAAACCTTCGCTTGTCGTGCTGGATATCATGCTGCCGGGCCGCGATGGCTGGGCGGTGCTGCACGACATCCGTATGGAGAGCGAAACACCGGTCATCATGCTCACGGCAAAAGGCGACACCGGCGATCGCGTGCAGGGGCTGGAGCTCGGAGCCGACGACTACATCAGCAAGCCCTTTGACGCAAAGGAGCTCATCGCTCGCATCAAGGCGGTTCTACGGCGCAGCACGCCAACGGAACCCGCAAGAACGATTACGTTGCCGGGGTTGACCGTTTCGCTGGAAAACTATGCGGTGACGCTGGACGGTCGTCAGCTTGAAATGCCGCCAAAAGAGATTGAACTGCTGTATTTCCTCGCGAGCCATACCGGAAAAGTGTTCACAAGAGAACAGCTCTTAGAGCAGGTTTGGGGATTTGACTTTTTCGGCGATTCGCGCACGGTAGACGTACACGTCAAGCGCATTCGCGAAAAGCTTGGCGATGATCATGAGTGGGAGTTACGCACCGTATGGGGCGTAGGGTATAAATTCGAACAGAAGTGATGCGGTAAGATGCGCAAAGACTTTCTCAGAACGCTCTTTTCCCGAATGCTGGCAACCTATATGGGCGTAACGATCGGGCTGTTACTTCTCTCCGGCGTGATCTCCGGGGCGTTGATCTCCGGCTTTGTCATGCGGCGGGAAAAACAGAACATTGCAAACGAGATTAGCATCGTTACCGAGTTGTACTTTAATACCACGAGTTCTATCGCGGGCGAAAACTCTGCGATATCAGAACTCAACACAATCGCAAGGCACTATGACGGACTGATTCAAATCATCTCCGTGGACGGGGCCATGGCGCAATATGCCTCCGGTTCGAAGTGGGACGAGGTTATGAACGTTCGCTACTCGGAGGAAGAGATATCACGCATGCTGAACGCCGTCTCCGATTTGGACGCGAGCAGCGTGCGTTTTACGCAATTGAAGGGCAGTTTTCAGATGCTGGCGGGTACAAAACCCGTCGTGATAGACGGTGTTGCGACCCACGTCGTGCGTTTTTATATCGATGTAACAGAGGCGCGCGGAGCCATCAGTATGGCATATGCCGAGGTGATGCTGGTCTGTCTGGTTGCGGTTTTAATCTGCGTGATCGTGGTGTATTACACGACGAGCAGGCTGACAAAGCCGTTTATGGAGATCAACGAGATCGTGCAAAAATACGCCAAGGGAGATTACAACGTTCGCATCCCGATCAGCAGCGTGGAAGAGGCAACGCAACTCGCCGTGAGTTTTAACAACATGGCGGATCAGCTCAAAGACCTGGAAGCCACGCGCAGAAGTTTTGTTGCAAACGTTAGCCACGAACTTCGTAGCCCGTTGACCAGCATGAAGGGGTTTCTCGAGGCCATGCAGGACGGAACAATCGGGCCGGAGGAGCACGAGAAGTATATCACGATCGTCCTTTCAGAGACGCGGCGCATGGCGGGCATGGTCAACGATCTGCTGGATCTCGCACGAATCGAGAGCGGTAAGACCGCGCTGAAACTGGAAATCTTCGATATTAACGAACTGATTCGAAGGACGCTGATTACATTTGAGGCGCGTATTTACGAACACCACATGGAGGTGGACGTCAAGTTTGCGCAGGAGCAGTACTATGTGGAGGCAGACAGCGCGCAGATATCCCAGGTACTTCGAAACATCATCGACAACGCGGTCAAGTATTCGCCGGACGACTCCAAGCTGCGCATTGCGACCTATGCGATGCGGCGTGAAATCTACGTCAGCATTCAGGACTCCGGCCAGGGTATTCCGGAAGAGGATGTTCCGCACGTATTTGACCGCTTTTATAAAGTAGAAAAGGCGCATACACCGACAAAACAGAGCGGAACGGGCCTTGGCCTGTCCATCGTAAAGCGCATCATCGACCAACACAATCAAACCATCACGCTCAAGAGCGCGAAGGGAAAGGGCAGCACGTTTACCTTTACGCTCAAACGTGCGCCGGTACCGAAACGCTCGACTTCAGACGGAGGGAAAAAATATGGAACATAACGGTTTTTACACATCAGATCACAAGAACAAGCAAGACCATGAAGACAGAGGCGGAAACGCATTTGCGACAATCGTAATCATCATTGTTCTCGTTCTGCTTGCGCTGCTTGTTACCGGTCTCTTCTGGCCGAGCCTGCTCGGCGGAGTCACGCCGGATTACGCGATTGTCAATGCGACGCCAACGCCGCGCCCCGACGAAGAAGCCACCGAGCCGCCTACGAATCCTTCGAAAACGACACCTGCACCGGAGGCATCGCCGACGCCCGTCGTGCCGGATAACGACCGCGTGATGCCCAATCTCGACGGTATCGCGCCAATGGTGCCCGGCTTGGTGAACAATCCCATTCCGGATATCTATGACGCAGTCTCTCCCGGCGTGGTCGGCGTGTTGAATTACGTTGAAGCGACGAGCGCCAGCGGCAAAGCGATAGACGAACTCTATGGCAGCGGCACGGGCTTTGCCGTCTCCAGCGAAGGCTACATTCTGACGAATGCGCATGTTGTGGAAGGCGCAAGCAAGATCACCGTCAAAGTGTTTGGCGAGGAGAAGGAGCGCGATGCAACGCTGATCGGCTCCGATACCGAAACGGATATCGCGGTACTCAAGGTGGAAGATGCACAACTCCATCCGCTGAAACTCGGTGATTCCGATCAGGTGCGCGTGGGAGAATACGTGCTCGCGATCGGCAACCCGCTCTCGACGGACGAGCTGGCGAATACCATCACGTTTGGCATTGTCAGCGCGACGAAGCGCGAAGTCACCATCGATAACTACACAAACACCTATTTACAGACGGATGCCGCGATCAACTTTGGCAACAGCGGCGGGCCGCTGATCAACATGAACGGCGAAGTCATCGGCATCAACAGCGCAAAGACGATCACAGCCGGCTATGATGCAATGGGCAACGCAGTCAGCGCGGAAGGCATCGGTTTTGCGTTGCCGATCAATCAGGTGCAAAAGATCATGGCTGTGCTGATCACCAAGGGGTATATCGAGCGTCCGGGCATTGGCGTTACCGTCAGAACGGTTGACGAAGCGATGGCAGAGGAGCTGAATATTCCCGTCGGTGCGCTGGTTGAGAGCGTCGTCAAGGACAGACCCGCCGACAAGGCCGGTGTTCTCGCGGGCGATATCATCACCGAAGCGAATGACGAAACGATCAAGACCCATCAGCAACTGGTCAATATCGTTCTGGGCTGCATGATTGGTGATGAGCTGAAGCTCAAGGTATACCGCGATGGCGAATACCTCGATCTGACCATTGTCATCGGCAACAAGACGGACATGAACTTTAGCGACGTGGTCGGCGCAACGCCGACACCGCTGCCGGAAGAGACACCGACGGAAGAACCATAACCAACATAGACACACAAGCGGCGCCCCTGCTGGAGCGCCGCTTTTTGTGTTTCTATCAACACTTTTTACTATTATTATTTGTTTTCGTTATCTTTGGTTTTATAACGGCTCTTATGTCAACGTTTTGAGCAGGT
>JAQVML010000205.1 GCA_028703645.1 Eubacteriales bacterium | reverse complement strand
TTCCTCTTTTCGTGTTAAACTTCTGCTTGACTTCAAAATTCTTAAGTGCTACAATTCAAAAAGATGAAACGTTTCGCTTTCATCTGTCAACAAACAAAATCCACAGTTAATCTTACAATTCACGAGAAACCGCAAGGGTTTCTCCGGTAAAATCCATAGCCCCACCCTTTCATAAAGACAGCACAGTGCGTCTCAAGTTCAATAAGAGGTTTCCTATTCACCAAATAGTCGTAAAAACACGCTCTCGTTCACTGTAGAAGAATTTCACCGCATATATGCCGATAACCAAATTTCTGAACTTACTGGAATTTCTTGGCATCCGCGAGTATTTTCCCAATCGATGATGGAATCCATAGATGATGAGGTGATACTTTGTCTGAAACCATATTACAAATGACCGGAATTCAAAAATTCTTCCCAGGCGTGCATGCGCTCGACGGCGTAGACCTGACTTTGCACGCGGGCGAAGTGCTTGCGCTTGTCGGCGAAAACGGCGCGGGCAAGAGCACACTGATGAAGATTTTAACCGGGATATACGCCAAGGACGGCGGAACGATTGAACTCTTTGGCAAAGAGATTGAAATCCACTCCCCGGCGGAAGCGCAGCTTCTCGGCATCAGCATCATCCATCAGGAATTAAACCTCCTAAAAGATTTGACTGTCGCCGAGAACATCTTCATTGGACGCGAGTCCACGCACGGACTCTTTCTTAATAAGAAAGAACAGAATCAGAAGGCGCAGGAACTGCTCGATTCATTAAACCTGAAGCTCTCCGCAACTACGCCGATCAAACGCTTGACCGTAGCAAAGCAGCAAATGGTAGAAATCGCCAAAGCGCTGTCGTTTCCAAAAACACGCATCATGATCATGGACGAGCCTTCCGCTCCGCTGACAGACGCGGAGATTCAAGAGCTCTTCACCTTCATTCGCCAGTTGAAGTCAAAAGGCGTCGGCATCGTTTATATCTCCCACCGCATGGACGAATTAAAGCAGATTTCCGACCGCATCACCGTTATGCGGGACGGTCACACCGTCGGCACCGTGGACACGCAGGAAGCGACGATGGATCAGATCATCAAGATGATGGTCGGCCGTGTCATCTACGAAGAGCCAAAGTCAAAATCCAACGTTACGGATGACAGCGAAATCGTTTTAGAAGCAAAAAACCTTTGTTCAAACGATGTGAAGGATGTTTCATTTGTTTTACGTCGTGGTGAGATACTCGGCTTTGCGGGTCTTATGGGCGCGGGCCGCACCGAAACCGCACGTCTGCTCTTTGGCGCGGATCCGCGCGAGAGCGGCGAAATCTTTGTAAACGGCAAACAGGTAAAGATCAACTCCCCCGTGGACGCGGTCAAAGCGGGCATTGGATATCTCTCCGAGGATCGGAAACAATTCGGCCTTTGCGTCGGTCTCTCCGTCAGCGACAACACGGTGTTGCCCGCTTTGGAGCAGTTCACAAAAGGCCCGTTTGTCAATGGCCGCGCCGTCTCCCGCGTATCGGAAGAATATGTCAATAAAATCGGCGTCAAAACGCCCTCCGTCTCTACGCCGATTAAGTCTCTTTCCGGCGGCAACCAACAGAAGGTCGTCATCTCCAAATGGCTTCTTCGCAACTGCGATATTCTGATCTTTGACGAACCGACGCGCGGCATCGACGTTGGCGCGAAAAGTGAAATCTATAAGCTAATGAACCAGCTCGCTGCAGACGGGAAATCAATCATCATGATTTCTTCGGAGCTGCCCGAACTGCTGCGCATGAGCGATCGTATTGCGGTCATGTGCGAAGGGCGTCTCGTGGGTGATCTCACCATTGAATCTGCCAATCAGGAAAATATCATGTCCTACGCGACCATGCGGGAAATGGAGTAATACATATGGAATTGATGACAAAAAAGAAATGGAATCTGCAGGCGTTGCTGGCCCCCCTCGCGCTGGTAATCCTCTACGTATTCTTCTCAATCTTCGGCAATAACTTCTTCTCCGTGGACATGCTGAAGAACATCCTTGAGTCGAGCTACTACATTGGATTCATGGCGTTTGGCGTTACGTTCGTCATCATCACCGGCGGAATCGATCTTTCCATCGGCACCGTGATGATGTGTTCCGCCCTGCTGGGTGCCTTCGTGTTCAAACAACACAACTGGCCGCTCTGGCTCGCGCTGGTGCTCACCGTCGGCGTCGGCACCGCGTTTGGCTTCGTCAACGGTCTGCTCGTAGCAAAGCTCAAATTGCCGCCTTTTATTGCGACGCTTGGTACAATGATGATGTCTCAGGGCATCGGCTCCATCCTTACCAAAGTGCAGTCTCAAACCTGGCCAACTGCGACCGCCGAGGTCGGAGGTTGGTTTAAAAAGATATTCATTCGCAATACGTTTTATCTCGGAAACACAAAAGTCTCCGGCTTTCCCGTCGGCGCGCTATGGCTGATTGCCTTCTTTATCATTGCGGCTCTGTTGCTGCATAAAACCAAGTTTGGCCGGTATAATTTTGCAGTCGGTTCCAATGAAGAGGCATCGCGCCTCTCCGGCATCGACGTAAGCAAATGGAAAGTGTTGATCTACACGGTTTGCGGTCTGTTTGCGGGTCTTGGTGGCATCTTTTACGCCGCGGCATATACCACGATTACACCGGGTACCGGCAATGGGCAGGAGCTCAACGCCATCGCGGGCGTTGTCATCGGCGGCACGTCCATGAGCGGCGGCGCGGGTACGATGGTTGGCACACTCATCGGCGTATTCATCATGAGCGTGTTGAAAAACGGACTCAGTTCCTGCGGTTTGCAGGCTCCCTGGCAAACGTTCTTTACCGGTGCTGTCGTTATCGGCGCGGTACTTTTAGACATCCAGCGCACCAAAGCTGCCAACCGCGTGAAAAAGGGTTAACTTTCCACCGTTTATCCGATTCAATCGATTTGAAAGCTTACAGCAATCGTGCTGTGCTGAATAAAAAAGGAGGAACACTCATGAAGAAACTGATCGTTATCTTACTGACTCTCGGCATGGTGCTTGGCATGTTTGCATGCGCAGCCCCCGCCACGACCCCAGAAGCACCCGCAGCAGCGACGGAAGCAACCGAAGCGCCCGCTGCGGAAGCAACTGAAGCAGCCACGGATGCCGCGCCGATGTACATCCCCGTCATGGCGAAAGGCTTCCAGCACCAGTTCTGGCAAGCGGTGAAAATCGGTGCCGAAGCAGCTGCGAAGGACCTCGGCGTTGAGATCTACTTTGACGGCCCCGCTTCTGAAACCGAAATCGATGCGCAGGTCAACATGGTGAAAAACGAGCTGGCGAAGAACCCGAAGGCGATCGCGCTGGCCGCTCTCTCCACCGAAGCTGTCACCGAAATTCTCGAAGAATGCGCCGAGAAGGGCATTCCGGTCATCGGCTTTGACTCCGGCGTTCCGGATGACAAAACCGGCGCTGTGAAGGCCACCGCCTCCACAAACAACGAAAACGCTGCCGCCATCGCAGCCACGATGTTCGGTGAGAACGCCGACCTCGTCGCCAAGATGCAGGCTGCCACCCCCGAAAGCCCCGTCGTCATCGGCTGCCTGAGCCAGGACGCGGTCTCCGCATCCGTCACCGGCCGCACCACAGGCTTCGTCAACAAGATGAAGGAAATCGCAGAAACCTATCAGCCGGGCAAGGTCTCCGTTGAAGGCCACACCACGTGGGAAGCCAAGGTTGACGGCGCCGCGATCATTATCCGCGTGGAAGTTTCCGCTACGACGGAAGCCACCTCGCTGCAGACCTCCGCGAACTCCCTGCTCGCAACTCCGGGCATCGCCGCGATCTTCTGCTCCAACGAAGGCGCTGTTGTGGGTCTGCTCGCAGCAACTGCCGATGGTGAAGACCTCGCCGACGGCGGCAAGTATGCCGACCTCGTCGTGGCTGGCTTTGATGCCGGCAGCGCACAGAAGAACGCCATTCGCAAGGGTTGGTTCTACGGCTCGGTCACCCAGGATCCGTACCAGATCGGCTATCAGGCAGTCAAACTTGCTTACGAAGCCGCTATGGGTCAGCCTGTTGCCGACGTTGACACCGGTGCGCAATGGTACAACGCTGAGAACATCGACAACCCGGACATCGCGCTCCTCGTTTACGATTGATTCTCCTGACTCCTTAAGAACATAGAACCACAAGTGAAAACGGAGGGCGTACCCCCTCCGTTTTCATTTGCCGTTTTT
>JAQVML010000204.1 GCA_028703645.1 Eubacteriales bacterium | reverse complement strand
GACACGGACTCCATCGTGGCGGCCATCTCCTACGCGATGCTGAAAAACGCATTGGGTGAGCGCGCCTATGTCGCCGCCCGTATCGGTGAACTCAGCGACCAAACAGAGATGCTGCTGCATAAGTTTGACTTCCCCGCGCCAATCCTGCTGCATACCGTGCGCACACAGGTATCGGATCTCGATTATGATACCCCGCCGATTTTATCCGCCGCGGTCAGCGTTTACCATGCCTGGCAAACCATCGTGACCGACACGGCGGGCGTACCGACGCTTCCCGTCACCGACGAGGACGGCAAGCTCTATGGCATGCTCACGCCGGAGGAGATCGCAACCTACGACATGCGCTTTATCAGGAGCAGCCAGATTGAGGGAATTCCGCTGTTTAACCTCTTGGCGAGTCTGGACGGCAGGCTGATCCGCGCAAATGCGGAGCAGACCACGCTCTCCGGCGCGCTGGTCATCTCGCTGCCGACGCACGCGGGACTGCCGGAGATCAACGAAGACAGCGTGGTGCTCTGCGGCAACCAGCCGGAGGTCATTCGCCACGCAATCGCGCAGCACGCAGCCGCAATCATCGTTTGCGAAAGCGAGGTGCCGGAAGAGCTCATCTCGGAAGATGAAGGCAGCCTCATCATCTCCACCCCGTTTGACGCATACACCGCCTCCCGCCTGGTCATCCTCGCGGTGCCCGTTTCGCGCATCTGCCGCAGAGAGAACCTTGTCGCGTTTCATCTGACGGATTATCTGGACGACGTGCGGGAAGCCACGCTCAAGTCGCGCTTTCGCAGCTATCCAATTCTAGATGAAAACGACCGCGTGGTCGGCACGCTCGCGCGCTTTCACCTGCTGCGTCCCAAGAGAAAGCGCGTGGTGCTGGTGGATCACAACGAGTTGCATCAATCGATCGCAGGCCTCGAGCAGGCGGAGATATTGGAGATCATCGACCATCACCGCCTCGCGGAGGTGGAGACAGACGCGCCGGTCTATGTGCGCAATGAGCCGGTCGGCAGCACCTGCACCATCATAACCAGCATGTTTTTCGAACGCGGCGTCATGCCCAGCAAAAAGCTGGCGGGACTGCTCGCCGCGGCCATCGTGACCGACACCATCGTGTTTAAGTCCCCGACCAGTACGGCGGTCGACCGCGCGATGGCGGAGCGAATGGCAAAGATCGCCGGCCTCTCGCTGGAAAAACTCGGTCAGGAGATCTTCTCCGTCTCGCCTTCGGATGGCGACGATCTGGAAACGCTCTATTTCACGGACTACAAGCAGTTTCAAATCGCGGGGCATTCCATCGGCATTTCGCAGATCACCTCGCTGGACACCGATTCTCTCGCGGAAAAGAAGCAAGACTTCGTCTCTCTCATGGAGAGCGAGACCGCGCAGCACAGCTATGATATGATGCTGTTGATGCTCACCGATGTGCTCAAGGAAGGCACGCTTCTCATCGCGGTTGGCGATTTAGACTCCGTAGAGCACGCGTTTAACGTCTCCTTCCGCGACCACTCCGTGTTTTTACCGGGCGTGATCTCGCGTAAAAAGCAGATAGTCCCCGCGCTGTCGCTCCTTTGGGGCTAAGCGCGACTTTATGCCACGCCAAGGGGATTTTCCTCATTTCTACGGTTTGGCCAGCTCGTTTGTTAGGAGGAAGCCCATATGCAATTCACCATTGATGGCATCGTAACCGAGGTACAGCCGGGCGAAAGCCTGCGCGCGGTCGTGTGCCGCCTCGGCCTCGACAGTGCCGATCTCAAAACGCGCCCGCTTGCGGCAACCATCGCGGGGGAAACGTTTACGCTCAACTACGTTCCGCTCCGCGAAGAGCCGGCGAGCACAAGCCAGCGCGTTGCCCTCCGCCGCGCAATACAGGCGGCAGATGGCACGATCTCGCTGCTTCGCTACGACAGCGCGCGCGGCAACCGCGTTTATGAGCGCACGATGTTGTTTGTGTTCCTGCTCGCCATGCGCGAGCTCTACCCCAAGACGCGGGTTCGCATCAACTACGCGGTCGGCGCGGGGCTCTTTGCC
Source organism: Eubacteriales bacterium (assembly GCA_028703645.1). Classification (GTDB taxonomy): domain Bacteria; phylum Bacillota; class Clostridia; order Christensenellales; family CAG-138; genus UBA7703. The sequence continues at coordinate 2,167 of JAQVML010000204.1, read as the reverse complement.
AGCGTTGGCGATCACATGCGTTTAAGTCAGCAGGATGTCGACCGCATCAAAAAAGCGATGCGCGAGATTGTGAACGCCGACCTGACGCTGGAACGCAAGCGCCTGGACATTGAGGACGCAATCGACTTTTTCTCCGCAGACGGGCAGGAGGACAAAGTGCGTCTGCTCAAGTACCGCCAGTTTTCGTTTTTTGACGTCTACCGGCAGGACGACTATGTCGACTATTTTTACGGCGAGATGGCGCCGAGCACCGGCTATGCCTCCGTCTTTGATCTGCAGGCGCAAAAAGGCGGACTGCTACTGCTCCGTCCCTCGGCGGAAGACCCGAATAAGCCCGCAAAGCACGTCTCTCTGCCACGGCTTGCCGGCGTGTTTTCCGAAAGCGAAGAGTGGGGCTGCCTCATGCACTGCGGCGTGGTTGCAGACCTCAACGACATGGTGCTCAGCGGCGAGGTGCGAACGCTGATTCGCGTCAACGAAGCGCTGCATGAAAAGCGCTTTGCCCAGCTCGCGGACGAAATCATCGAACGCGGCGCGCGGGCGGTGCTCATCGCCGGGCCTTCCAGCAGCGGAAAGACGACGAGCGCGAACCGGCTCTGTACCCAATTGCGCGTACACGGTAAAACGCCCATATTGGTCTCTTTGGATAACTATTATCTCAACCGTGAATCGCTCAAACCCGGGCCGGACGGAACCATCGATTTGGAAGACATCGCGACGCTCGACATTCCGCAGTTTCAGGAAGACCTCACGCGGCTTTTGCGCGGAGAGGAAGTGGAATTGCCGCTCTTTGATTTTGTCACACAGCACCGCTGTGAAAAAGGCACGCGATTGCGTCTGGACGAAAACACGCCGCTCGTAATCGAAGGTCTGCACGGCCTGAATCCCCAGCTGCTGCCGGATGCGATCGACAAAAAGCTGATTTTCCGGCTCTATGTCTCCGCGCTGACCACGCTCAACCTAGACGACCATAACCGCGTGCCGACCACGTATTTGCGTCTTCTTCGCCGCATGGTGCGCGATCATGAGACGCGCGGCGCCTCCGTGGAGCGCACGCTCTCGATGTGGGACAGCGTTCGCGCGGGCGAGGAAAAATGGATCTTCCCCTTTCAGGAGGATGCGGACGCAATCTTCAACACCACGCTCATCTACGAGCCATCCGTACTGAAAAAACATATTTTCCCACTGCTCGAAGCCGTACCGCCGGAGAGTATTTATTATGACGAAGCGCGCTCGATCGTAAAGTTTCTCAATTACTTTGTCGAAGCGGATGTGGAGGATGAAATCCCGCCAACGTCGATCTTGCGCGAATTCATCGGCGGCAATACGTTTTATCGCTAACGCGTGTCTTTCGCGGATTTGTTTCGCGCCGCGAAATGCTTCTGCCGGTCGCGATCAGCGAGAAAAACGTCTGAAACGAATCCAAGCGAATTGTGGGTTATCTATACAAATTTCACATAAAATCGACGAATTCGTTACAATCTAGTTAAGAAAGAGAAAACGATTCCTTACGCTTGTTGACTTTAGCTTGTTACATTCGTATGATGGTATCAGTCCATGAAACTCCCGTTTCATCCGAACTCGACGCTCCGACTAATTAGGAGGAAAGACAAATGAAGAAAAACTTGCTTTTCAAAGCGGCGGCCGTGCTCACCATGCTCGCGCTCGCCCTGGTCATCACCGTCGTACCCGGTACGGCGCTGGCCGCCATCAGTGGCGTGACCATTACACCGGGTGTCGGTCAAAGCTATACCATTCCCGTTGGCGGAACGGTCGACTTAACCGCAACCCTCACAGGATCAGCGGATGGCGCGGTAACGTATACCTGGGCTGCCCCGACCGGCGGCTCAAACATTTCGTTCTCCGCGACAGATTTGGCTACCACAACCGTCACCGGCGTAACTCCTGGAACGTCCGCAACGGTTCAGGTAACAGCGGCTGAAGCAGGCGGCGGAAGCTATCCCAGCACCGCTATCACCATCAACGTGACCGCGATGACCATCAGCGACACCGCAATCACGCTGGAGGGTGGCTCTTCCAAGACACTCACCGTTGGAAATGTTGCAACCTCCAGCAGCACCGTCTGGTCTACCAGCGACAACGCTGTTGCGTCGGTTGACGCAGCCAGCGGACTTGTGACCGCGGTCGGCGCGGGCAACGCGACCAT
>JAQVML010000203.1 GCA_028703645.1 Eubacteriales bacterium | reverse complement strand
TGCCCGCGCTCCAACCTGTTTTTTTCGCACAGGTCGGTAAGCGGGTGAAGTTCTATTTTAAATGAGTCACCTTTAATCTCCTACAGAGCATGCCTTAGCTATAAAAATCGTTCCCGCCAAAGGTCGCGTAATAGGTGCGCGTACCCCAAATTTTGTCGGTTGCGCCGCTGCGAAACGACATCACGTTTGTCGGCAGCAGGCGATTGCCATTGTTGAGCACATCGTTTGCATAGTTGATTACGCTCTCCGGTATCGTCTTGGTCAAAAAGTCGCTGCGACCGACCACCGAGAATTGGCTCTTTTGATACACCACGTCATTGACGCTGCTTGGCCACTTGCCCGCTTCCACGCGGTTGAGAATTACGCAAATCACCGCGCGATAGCCGTCCTCCGACTTGCCGGACTCAAAATAAGCCACCCTTGCCGCCAGAAGTACGTCCTCGCCGCTATACGTCCCGCTGACGTCCGGCGGCGTTTTGGACGAGGTTTGAACCGGCGTTGCGGTCGGCGTCACCGTCGGCACCGCGGTTGGTTCTGGTGTCACGACAAACGTCGTCTCCGGCGCGGCGGTGGGCGTAGATTTCGGAGTTGCGGTCGATTTGCTGGTTGGTTTTGGTGTTGCGCTCGTCTTCGCCGTTGTCTTTGCCGTGGCCTTTGCCTTCGGCTCCAGCTTCTTGGTCGGTGTCGGGCTGGGCGTTGGCGTAGGAGTCGGCGTTGGTGTAGGCGTTTCAGGCGGCGCGGTCGGCACCGGCGTTGGCGTGAGCGGAATCGTCGGCGTCGGTTCGTTTGCCTCCAACACGTTGATCGTGATCCCGTCTTTCGTTAAAATCGAGCCGTCCTGCTGCACTTCGCCTTCATTTTGCGACACAACTGTTATGTCATATGCCGTGTTTGTTTCGCCGTTGCTCTCCAGATTGCTTTCCGAAAAAGCGACAACTTGCGGAATCGGCGTAGGCGTCGCGAGGGCGATCTCAAGCGGCTGAACCGCCGCCTCTTCACAGCCAATCATCAGCGAGCAGAAAACGGCGGCCAGCATGATAAGAACAATCGATTTTGCGCGTTGTTTCGTCAAATACCTTCGTTCCTTATTCGTTCTTGATTAGAATGAATCCTTCCCGTCTGCGCGCACCTCGCAACTGAATCAGAGAATATACTTGTGAATATCGTCCTCGTGGAATTCTTCGCCGAGGTGTTCGTCCACATATTCTGCGTCGATGTTGAGTTCGATCTCCGGGTGCTGCCCGTTGGCGTTAAAGGAGATGTCGTCGAGCAGGTTTTCCATCACGGTGTGCAGCCTGCGCGCGCCAATGTTCTCGCTGTTTTCATTGGCGAGAAACGCAAATTTCGCAATTTCCCGCAGCGCATCCGGCGAGAAGTTGAGTTTGACTTTATCCGCCGAAAGCAGAGCGGTGTATTGCTTGGTCACCGCGTTCTCCGGCTGGGTGAGAATCTTTTCGAAGTCTTCCTGCGTCAAATCGTCCAGCTTCACGCGAATCGGGAATCGGCCCTGCAGCTCTGGAATCAGGTCGCTGACCTTTGCCGTGTGGAACGCGCCCGCCGCGATAAAGAGCATATAGTCTGTCTTGACCGGGCCGTATTTCGTCGAGACCACGCTGCCTTCCACGATCGGCAATATGTCGCGCTGCACGCCCTCGCGGGATACATCGGGTCCGCCGACGCGCTCCGCGCCCGCGATCTTGTCGATTTCGTCGATAAAGATGATGCCGTCCTGCTCCGCGCGTTCCAACGCCTCGCGGTGCACGTCGTCCATGTCGATTCGCTTCTCGCTCTCCTGCTGGACGATGACCCTGCGCGCTTCCTTGACGGGCAGCTTCCTGCGCTTGGTCTTCTTGGGTAAAAAGTCGCCGAACATCTCGCCGATGTTAAGGTCGATCCCAGCGGCAAACATCGCGTCGTTCTTGCCAGCTTGCTCCTCCACCTCGATCTCGACGAGCTCCTGCTCCAGCTTGCCCGCGCGAAGCTCTGCAAGCACGCGCTCGCGCTCGCTGTAGCGGCGGGCTTTCTCTTCCTCGGTGGGTTCGGGCTCGCTCTGCTGGGGTTGTCCCGCGCCGAGCAGCATCTGAAGCGGGTTTTGCTGCTTGTGCTCGCGCTTCTTCGCGCCGGGCAGCAACAGCTCCGCCAGTGTTTGCTCCGCCGCGGCTTCCGCCACCAGCTTAACGTCTTCCATCCTGCGGTTCATGCTGATGCGAATCGCGGCATCCACCAGATCGCGCACCATGCTTTCTACATCGCGGCCGACATAGCCGACCTCGGTATACTTCGTGGCTTCCACCTTGACAAAAGGCGCATCGACCAGCTTCGCGAGCCTGCGCGCAATCTCGGTTTTGCCAACGCCGGTGGGCCCGATCATGATGATGTTTTTCGGCGTAATCTCTTCGCGCAGCTCGTCGGAAAGACAGCTCCTGCGGTAGCGATTGCGAAGCGCGACCGCGACCGCGCGCTTAGCGCGATCCTGTCCGATGATGTATTTATCCAGCGCGTCTACGATCTCTCTCGGTGTCAGTTGCATTTGCTTATACCTCCTCCACCGTGATGTTGCCGTTGGTGAACACGCAGATATCTCCCGCAATGCGGAGCGCCTTTTCCGCAATCTCTGGCGCGGAAAGCTCGGTGTTCGCCTTGAGTGCCTTCGCCGCGGCAAGGGCGTACATGCCGCCGGAGCCGATGGCTGCGATTCCGTCGTCCGGGTCGATGACCTCGCCCGTGCCGGAAACGATCAAGAGATCCTCTTTGTTGGCGACGATGAGCAGCGCCTCCAACTTATGCATGATCTTGTCGCTTCGCCAGTCCTGCGCGAGCGAGACCGCCGCGCGGGTCAGGTTTCCGCTGTATTGTTCCAGTTTCTTTTCAAACCGTTCACAGAGCGAGAACGCATCCGCTACCGATCCTGCAAAGCCGACCACGACCTGATCGTGATAGAGCCTGCGTACCTTTTTTGCCGTCGCTTTCATGATGACGGACTCGCTCATGGTTACCTGGCCATCGCCGGCAACCGCAACTTTACCATCCTTGCGAACGGCAATGATCGTTGTACCCCTGAGTTCCAATCAGGTTGTCCTCCTATATCTTCGCCTGCGTCGTTTGCGCAGACAGATCAATTCTATCCAACCACCATACTAACACAAAGCGGGCGCATCCGCCCGCATTCGCGTATTCGTTTTCAATTCTTTCACGAATTCTCTAACATTACAGATATTGGCTGCAAATGTTTTTTAAGTCTTTCACGAATTCTCTAACATTACAGATATTGGCTGCAACTATTATTAAGTCTTTCTCGAATTCTCTAACATTACAGATTTTGACTCAAAATGATTTGGGGTTCTTTCATGATTACCCGATCATTTCATCTGTACTGTTTTCATTCACGCGATCAAAGCGTCGGCGCAATCTCTTTCAAAATCTCCAGCGCGCGCTCGGCAACCTTTGCGTAGCGCAGCGCCTTCTTGCGGATGCGCTCCGGGATGCTCTCCATGATGCCGAAGGTGACGTTCATCGGCTGAAAATCGCTTCCCACATAGCCGGACACATAGTGTCCCAGCGATCCGATCGCGGTTTTTGCGGAAAAGTCAACCGGCTCTTGCCCGCGCAACTGCCGCGCGAGCGAAACCGCCGCGACAAAGCCGCTGGACGCGCTCTCGACATAGCCTTCCACCCCCGTCATCTGCCCCGCGAAATAGAGGCCGGGAACATTGCGCATTTGATAATTGTAATCGAGCAGTTTTGGTGCGTTGAGAAACGTGTTGCGGTGCATCACGCCATATCGCGCAAACTCCGCGTGTTCCAGTCCAGGAATGAGTCCGAACACGCGCCTCTGCTCTACAAACTTGAGGTTCGTCTGAAAGCCGACGATGTTGAAAAGCCTGCCGTCCTTGTCGTCCTGCCGCAATTGCACGACGGCATACGGCTCTTTTCCATCCACCTCAAGGCCAACGGGTTTCATCGGCCCGTAGCAGAGCGTCTGTTCCCCGCGCTTTGCCATCACCTCAACCGGCATGCAGCCCTCAAACACGCGCGGCGTTTCAAAGGCGTGCAGCTCTGCTGTCTCCGCGGAGATCAGCGCGCGATAAAACGCCTCGTATTCCTCGCGCGTCATCGGGCAGTTGAGATAGTCGTCCCCTCTGCCATAGCGCGATGCGCGGTAAACCTTGGTCATGTCCAGCGAGTCATAGGTGACAATCGGTGCAGCCG
>JAQVML010000202.1 GCA_028703645.1 Eubacteriales bacterium | reverse complement strand
TAGCCCACCACCTCGTTTTGAATCGAGAGCTTATGTGTGGATTCATCGATTCCCGTCACCTTTGCGTCCTGAGCGGGTACGTCGATCTGCGCTGCAATTGCAGCGACCTTTGTGTTGAGCGTTGTGAGATCATAACTGACGGTCAGCGTAAAAGCGCGACCGTTTGATCTTATTTCTTCCACTTGCGCTTTCATCGCGGCGAGGTCGCCCGTTTTTCCGAGCGGGTATGCCTCGTTTAATACCGAGTCGATGTCGAGCGTAATCGGCATATCGGATATGTCGAGCGGATAAAGCTTGTTGTCGTAAACGAGCGGAACCTCGCGCAACGCGGTGATATTCGCTTCCGCGGCGGAGAGCGCCGTTTTCGCTTCGTCCATCGTCATCCCGCCGATGGAGATGCCGTTGACCGTAATTCCTTCTAAGAATGTGGTGGAGTTGGCAAGCGCTTCAAACTCCTGCCGCTCTTTTTCTGCCTGCACGCGGGCCGCTTCCTCCGCGGCAATTTGCGCTGCTGCTTCTGCCGCCGCCTGACGTTGATTGCTGATGAACAGATAGACAAAAACAGAGAGTACAAGCGCAATCACGACGCCAAGGACGATGATCATGCGCTGTTGCTGCTTTCTTTTTTTACGCTTACGGGCAAGGGAGCTGCCGCTTTTTCGTTTTTTCGGCAGACCGATATCTTGAATCGGCTCCAGAATCACCTCTGAAAACTCCGATTCGTTTTGGGGTTGGCTCGGCTTGCGCCGGTTGTCCTCCATTCAAACATCCTCCTGGAACAATTGGTATCGTGCGCGTATCGCGCAAAATCGTCTTTTCCTATTGTAACGGATAGAATGAACTTTTGCACCGCCGGAATGAGGCGCGAGCGGAATTGTTACAGAATGTTCATGAGAAATTTGCATGATTTCTGCTTTATTCGCTATATTTCCGGCTTTTTTCTCCGCTGTGCGCGAAAGAAAAATTATGGTAGAATAACCGCATGAGAAAAAGCATGTCAAAACCGAAAAAAGCAAGCGATACAGGGCGCACGCCGATGGATTCCGCGCTTCGCTTTCTTGCGCGCGCGCGTACCATTCGCGAGGTAGAGCGCCATTTGGACGCCTGCGAATATGGCGAGGTGGAGGTTTACGAAACGGTTGAGCGGCTCAAGGACTTGGGGCTACTCAACGATTTGGCGTATGCCGAGGACTTCGTTCGAACCCGGCTTGCGACAAAACCGATCAGCCGCGCGCACCTGCGCGAGCAGCTTCTCTCGCATGAAACAGATCAGGACGCAATCGAACAAGCACTTGCCGGCGTGGATGATGAAACGCAGCAAAAGAGCGCGTTTTCCGTCGCGGAGAAATATGCGCGACAGTATGCGCACTTGCCGTCGAAGGAGCGGGACGAGATCGTCATTCGCCGGTTGCTCGCGCGCGGGTATTCCTACGACGACGCGCGCGCGGCGCTTGCGGAAGCGATGGGGGAACTGGGCGAATGAAACGCGTGGTCAGCGCGGATGAGATGCGCCGCTATGAACAAGCACGCTTTGCCGATGGCAGGGCGGAAAGCCTCGTTTGGATGGAACGCGCGGTGGAAGGCGTAGATGCGCTGCTTTCGGCACGCTATGCAAATCGCAGCATACTCGTCGTCTGCGGCGGTGGTAACAACGCTGGAGACGGGTTCGCGCTGTTACGCCTCTTAAAACGGCGCAATGTTTTTTGTGCGGGCGTGTTGCTTGCAAACGCGGACAAATTGGCGGGCGACGCAAAGACGAATTATCTGCGTGCGCTGGACTGCGGGGTTACGTTCTTAACCTTTCTGACGCAAGATTTGTTTATAGAATACGACGTTCTGGTCGACGCGATGTTTGGTACAGGGCTGTCCCGCCCGGTTTCCGGCATCTATGCGGAAGCGATTGCGCGCATGAACGAGAGCGGAAAGCCGATCGTCGCGGTCGATCTTCCGTCCGGCGTGGACGCGACCAGCGGCGCAATACTTGGCGTTGCTGCTCGCGCAAGTGAAACAGTGACGTTTCAATTTTACAAACTCGGGCAATTGCTCTTTCCCGGCAGGAACTGCTGTGGAGAAGTGATTGCACATCCGCTGGCAGATTTGGATGACGAAGAGGGAAGCGTGAGCCTCTTTTTGCGGGAAGATGCGGAGCGGCTACTGCCAGCTCGACCGGCGGACTCGCACAAGGGCAAAAACGGTCGCGCGCTTCTCTGCGTGGGATCGCTCAATCTCACTGGCGCGGCGCTCTTGAGCGCGGGCGCTTGTCTGCGTGCGGGCGCGGGGTTGACGAGCGTTGCCGTACCGGGCGGGGTGAAACCTGCGTTCGCAAGCTTGCCGGAAGTGATGGCGATTCCGGTCAACAGCCACGCGGACTGGGATGAGGCGGGCTGTTTAGAAGCAGAAACGCTGTTGCCGCAAAAGAGCGCGGTTTGCGTTGGCTGCGGCGTTGGCGAAGGAAGAATTCTGCCGCTGATTGCAGCGGTTCTCGCGGCAAAGGTACCCGCCGTGCTGGACGCGGACGCGCTCAATCAACTCGCCCAATCGCCGGAACTTATGACAAAACTGCACAAGAGTGTGATTCTTACTCCGCATCCCGCCGAGATGGCGCGGCTCTGCGGAGAGCCGATCTCTGCGATTCTCGCCGACCCGATCGGGACAGCGCAGAGATATGCAAAACAATGGAACTGTATTGTGCTGCTCAAGGGAGCGACGACGTGCATCTCGGATGGAGACACCGTTCGGCTGAACATCAGCGGCAACGCTGGGCTATCCAAAGGCGGCAGCGGAGATGTGCTCGCGGGGCTGATCACGGGATTGCTCGCGCAAGGGTTGGCTCCGTTCGACGCGGCCTCCTGCGGGGCATATCTGCTCGGCGTTTCTGCAGATTGTGCGCTGGAGCTGCTCAAGGAGCGCATGCTGATCGCGCGGGACGTGATCGACGCGGTGGAGCAAACGATTCATAATTGGTAAAGAGCGTATATAAAAATCAGGCACCCGCGGAGCGGGGGCCTGATTTTGTGTTTTTCCTCAATCTTTCGTATAAACGCGCGGGACACGCTCCGAAATACTTAACAGAATCTCGTAGCTGATCGTTCCCGCGAGGTCGGCAAGCTCGTCCGCTGTGATCGCGTCGTTTCCCTGACGGCCAAGCAGCACCACGTCGTCGCCAACGACCGCATCCGGCACATTGGTTAAATCGATCATCATCTGATCCATACAGATGGTGCCGATCTGTCGCGCGCGGATGCCGCGAATGAGCACCTCGGACTTATTGGAGAGGCACCGCTTGTATCCGTCGCCATAGCCGACCGCGACGGTGCCGACGCGCATATCGCAAGGCGTGACAAACTTGAGTCCATAGCTGACGCCTTCACCCGCCGGAATGGTCTTGATATGCGTGATATACGCGTGCCAGCTCATCACGGGCCGAAGGTCGATTCCCTTGACCGTGTGACCCGCCGGATGGCAGCCGTACATCGCGATTCCGCCGCGCACCATATCAAACTGCGCCTCGGGGATATGAAGCGCCGCCGCGCTGTTGCTCGCGTGCAAAATCGGATGCAAGCCGTTCTGGCTGCAAATCTCCACATAACGGCGGAAGCGCTCCGCCTGCAACAGGGTAAAGGAGGTATCCGCAAGTTCGGACACCGCAAAATGCGTAAAGAGCCCGTCCAAAACAAGATTCGGGCAACGTTTGAGCAGCAGAATCGCCTCGGTAAACGTGGCCTCGCTCGTAAAACCGATCCGGTTCATGCCCGTGTCCGCCTTGATGTGAACACGGCAAACCATGCCGAGCTTTACCGCGTGCGCCTGCAAGAGCTGCAGCGTTTCGACCGTGAACACCGTCGGCATCAGAAAATGGCGAATCACGTCGTCCATGTGGTCTTCATCCGTGGCGCCAAGCAGCAAAATTGGCGCGGTGATACCCGCGAGGCGCAGACGAACACCCTCTTCGGCAAACGCGACGCCGAGGTAAGCCGCCCCGCTTTCCAGCGCGCAGTTGGCGACGGCTTCCATACCGTGGCCATATGCGTTTGCTTTGACGACGGCGAGATATTTCGTCTCCGGCTTGAGGCGGGAGCGGATCAGTTCAATATTGTGCTTGATGTTGGCGAGCGAAATAGACGCATAGGTGGAACGCATGGGTTACGCCTCCTGCTTGAGTGTGTTATGCACGACAGAACCATTGATGAGCGTGAGCACGCAGTGGGTACGAT
>JAQVML010000201.1 GCA_028703645.1 Eubacteriales bacterium | reverse complement strand
GCTGCTTGCGCTGTATCCGGCCAATATCGTAACGTGTCTTGGGCAGCCAATATTGCAGGCCGCGGTTCTGCTTGCGCTGCTATCCGTGTTGTTTGTGCTCGCCGCTTTTTCCGCAATAAACCGCGCGAGCGTGCTGCTTTTTTCGGCACTCTCCGGCTTGCTTCTCTCCGCGAGCGGCATCGTGCTTGCATCCGCTTGGCTGTTCGCGCTCGCGTTTGGTCTGTTGTGGCTGGTGCTGGTCTTCTCTTCGCTCCGGCAAAAAGCGGAGCTGAGGCGGTTCATTCTGCTCGCGCTTGCGTTTTGCGCGGTTTTCTTTTCGCTCCGCGCGTTTGTTTTACCCTCACACGAGTGGGAAATGATTGATGCGGATCTACCGCGCGCGACCGCGTCCGGCGCCGCGCAACAGGCGAGGGAGGGAGAGGCGCTGCTGGATTCTTTCAATTGGCAAACGCTCCAAAAGTGGTATAATCTACAGGGTAGCCCCGCTTGCCTCGATCAAAATCTCGTGCAGCTGTGGTTGGAAAAAGACGCGGCGTTGTCCGCGGCGATCGATTCCGCGGCGTTTCGCGCTTCCGCGCTTGCTGCGTTTTCGCAAGGCATTCGCCTAATGGACTTTTTCTATATCGCGGCGGTCTTTCTTTTTGCCTGGATCGGCGGCTTGTTGCGGCGGCGCGGCGGCGCGGCAGACTTGCTCTTGTGGGTGTTTCTCGTTTGGGCGCTGTCGCATCTCTTTAGCGACCGGCAGGCGATCGCCCGCTCGCTGGGTATGCCGATTCTCATGATCCTCGCGGCTTATGGCGTGTTTTCCATCGTGGGAAGCGAGCCGAGGCCGAAGGAACACGGAAAATATGCGTCCTGCGTCAATCGCGGCGCGCTGAACTTTGGCGAGATTCCGCCAAGCGATACGGGACTGGAGCGGAAAAGCGCGTTTCATCCGCAGTCGGGCGGCTCCGCGCGGACACAGCAGAAAAACGGGCTGTTTGCCGCGATGGAGGCGGACCTCGCGCACAAAAATCAACAACAGGATCAGTCATTTGGAGGATATAAACGATGAGTGAATCGTATCAGGACATCAACGCAAAGACCGTCGACCGCTGGGTCGAAAACGATTGGGAATGGGGCAGACCCATCACGCATGAGCAGTTTCTCGCGGCAAAAGCGGGGGATTGGAGCGTTGTGCTCACCCCGACCAAGCCCGTTCCGGCGGATTGGTTTCCCGATTTAAAAGGAAAGAAGCTCCTTGGCCTTGCCTGTGGCGGAGGCCAGCAGATGCCGCTGTTTGCGGCGGCGGGAGCAAACTGCACCGTGCTGGACTATTCCGAGCGGCAGCTCGCGAGCGAGCGTATGGTTTCACAACGCGAAGGGTATGAGATCGACATCGTGCGAGCGGACATGTCCAAGCCGCTGCCGTTTGAAAGCGAGAGCTTTGACGTGATCGTGCATCCGGTTTCGAACAGCTACATCCGCGAGGTGGATCCGCTCTGGCGTGAATGCTTCCGCATCCTCAAACCCGGCGGCGTGCTGCTCGCGGGGCTGGACAACGGCATCAACTACATCCTCGACGACGAGGAGATCATGCTGACGCAGGGCCTCCCGTTTGATCCGCTGAGTGATCCCGCGCTGATGGAAGAGCTGCAAAAGACTGACGCCGGCGTGCAGTTTTCCCATACGTTTGAGGAACAGGTTGGCGGCCAGCTCAAGGCGGGGCTCGTGCTCACGCACTTGTTTGAGGACTACAATGGGGAAGGCCGCCTGCACGAACTGCACATTCCGACATTTGTCGCCACCCGCGCGGTAAAGCCGAAATAAAAAATAGGCAATCTAGAGATAGCCAATTCCTTTTATACGGGAGGGTTTGAGGTGGGGGTGGATTACTATCCGCCCGCGCGGTTCCAACCCAGCTCAAAAAGCTGTCCAAGAAAGAGAGCATCTTTTCTGGATAGCCTCACAGGAGGAACAATCAAGGCCGCTGGTTCATCCGGCGGCTTTTTCGCGCAGTTTTATTTCGTTGAGCAGATGATACCCGTCCACTCGCTTTTCCAGCAAGCCCTCTTCGCTGAGCGCCTTGAGCGAGCGCAACAGGTGACGGTAGCTCACGCCGAGCTGCTCGGCCACATCGATCAATCGCTCGGAGAACACACCATTTTGCGCGCTTTGCAGCAGGTATTCGCAGAGCCGCGTTTCAAACGGGCGCAGGATGATCTCCGTCGTGTTGGCGACGCTGTCGTGGAGTTTGATGGCGAGTCCCTTCGCCGCGCGGAGCACAAATGGCAGATGCGAGAGCAGCATTGGCGCATAGGCGCTCAGCGGCAGCCCGATGCAGACGACTTGCGACACCGCCTGTACGGAGGAAATCGCCTCTTGGCGGCCCATCAGCAGCTCGATATCGCCCATGATGCCCTCGGAGATATAGTAGCACAGCAGCAGGTTTCTGCCGCTCTCGTCACTCATGCAGACCTTTGCCTTGCCGGAGAGCAGGATATAGAGATATTCAATCGATTGCTCCGCGCGCAGCATCCACTCGCTGCGGTCAAAGCGCAGAAGGACCGCTGCGGCGGGATCGATCCAATCCAGGCCGTATTCCGCGAGAGAAGGCAGGTATTGAGCGGGTAACTTTTGCTTACGCATCGGGCGTTTCCTCACAATCCGGTAATTTGTATTTAGTGTGACATATGTCATATGCCGCGTCAAGCATTCTGCCTATACTCAGGGTGTCTTCCATCGCGGCGGGCAAATGCGTTATCTGCCGCCGAGCGATCTTGACATGGAGCGAACCCTGTTATGTATTATCTTGCGTCTCTACTGATCGGCATTTTGGTCGCGCTTATGATCGCGGCCAACGGCGGATTGACCACGTTTTACGGGATCTATTCCGCAACGGTCATCATCCATATCGTTGGGCTGATTCTCATCGGCACCATCATCCTGCTCCGGCGGGAAAAGCCGTTTGCCAAGCGCCTGCCTTGGTATCTCTACATTGGCGGTGTGCTCGGCGTTGCGACCACAGCAAGCGTCAACTTTGCCTTTGGCAAGATCAGCCTTTCGGCGATTCTCGCGCTGGGACTCTTCGGGCAGAGTGTGGCGGGCGTACTCGTGGATCAGCTTGGACTCTTCGGCATGCGAAAGCACCCGTTTCGCGCCTATCAAATCCCCGGCCTTCTGCTCGTTGCGGGCGGCATCGGATGGATGATGGGCGGGGAATTTCCGATTTGGCCCGTGCTGGCGGTGTTTGGCTCCGGCGTGCTGCTCGTAATTTCGCGCTCCTACAATTCCCGCCTTGCGGGCGAAACCAGCCTGTATATCAGCACATTTTTCAACTATATCTGCGGGCTTGTGACCGCGATTCCGGTGTTTCTGCTCTTTGGCGGTGGTGAATCGGTCTGGGCGGGGCTCGCGCTCGCGCCGAACTGGTGGTCCTATCTCGGCGGAGCGATCGGGGTCGCGACGGTTTGGCTGAGCAACGTCGTTGTCGTGAAGATTCCGCAGCTGTATATCACGCTATTGATGTTTGTGGGTCAGGTGTTTACGGGCGTATTGTTGGATGCGCTGCTCGACGGCGCGTTTTCCACCGCGAATCTCATCGGCGGTGCGTTGGTTGCGTTGGGCCTTGCGTTGAATTTGCTGTTTGAGCGGCGCGCCTCCCGGCGGCTCGCGGCGGAAATCAACGCGGCTGAGTAAAGCTTCCCCCGCATCGAAAAAAGCCGGCGTGCCTGTACCAGCGCGTCGGTTTTTGATTGTGCAGAAACTCCGTTCTGCCGGATTATTATACGCCTCAATACCCCGCGAGAATATCTCCAATGTGGTTCTTGAGATATTTGTCCTTTGTGTAGACGAAGTTTTGTGAAACGATATAGGTCTTTCCGTCATTCCAGAGGATGGTTTCCGTCTTGTCCAGCGGGTTTGCGCGTCCGGTCACGGTCGTGGCGCGGTTGTGGATGCGGTTAGCGAGTAGGATCATGAACTGGTTCTTCTCCGGATCGATGGAAAAGTGGTTGCCCGTAAAGCCATTGAGCGCGATCGTGTGCGGGCCGAAATACGCGGGCACCTCGCTAAAGGTTTGATCCGGTTGCTTGGAATAGCAAAGATAGCCCATATACTGCGAGTCGGTACCGTCCGCCAGTCTCGTGCCCGTGCGGTTGACGCCGATTTCGAGCAGGGTCTTCCGGCTCAGCAGCGCGTCCTCCAGCAAGCCGCGTGCGAGCGTCGCCATGTCCGTCA
>JAQVML010000200.1 GCA_028703645.1 Eubacteriales bacterium | reverse complement strand
AATCTTTTTTCTGCGGACGTCGATTTTCAGTTCTCCAGCCATACAGTTCGCTCTCCTTTGGTTGATGACGGTTCGTTTTACGATAGTATACCACGATTATATCACGCTGAGTGCTTCGCGCGAAACGGCGGAATTCGCGCGATGTTAACCGTGATTGAGCCGCTCGCCGACCGCGCCGCCGGGATGAATGAGCGCAAACTGCTCGTTGGCAAAGCCCGTTTCTTCAATCAGCGCGGCTTGCAGTGCGTCAAACAACACCGATAACACGGTAAAGCTGGTCGTACCCTGCGTGTTAAACCGATCGACCTCGCGGGTCACCAGCATTTGCAGCACGATGTCCGCGCCTTTGGCGAGCGGGGAATCGAGGTTCTCGGTCACCGCAATCACGGTGACGCCCTTCTGCTTGCAGATATTAAGAATCGGCAAAAGCTCCGCCGTCTTACCGCCGCGGGAAGCCAGCAGCATGACGTCGCCCGCCTGCAAAAACCCGCTTGCGCCATGCACGGCTTCGGCGGGCGAGATGAAGCGTGCGGGCCGCTCGATGCAGCACATCAGGTGCGCAAAATGCTGGCAGCAGATGCCGGAGTGACCGCAACCGCTCGATGCGATGCGTGGCGCGCTTGCGAGCGCGGCTACCGCGCGCAGAAAGTCTTCGCGCTTGATTCCACTGAGGGCATGCCGGATGGCGTCCGCCTCGATTTGATATGCGTTCTCAAGGGCTGCGATCGCAGTTTCTCCAGCCATATTCATACCTCCCAAATAATAATAGAGTTCAGAAACAGAAAACAATATTTTCTAAAAACAGTATAAAAGCATTCAAATAATAAATCAATAGATAAATAATAGAAAATATAATTGACGAAACAGAAAATATAGAGTAAGCTAACGTCAGTAATACGGATGCACATGCACCCGACTCCATCGCAAGAAAAAAGGTAAGGGAGAGAACGAATTTTGCTGAACGGATTTCAACTCAAACCCCCGTTTTTTGAGATCGGCCCAAAATCGTACCTCTATGGGGACGATGTGCTGCAACTCGCGCTTGCAGCGGATGCCGCGGCGAAGAAGTATGACGTCGATATCATATTTACGACTCCAATTGTCGAGCTGCGCCGCGTTGCGGAGGCGACGGAGCGAATCTTCGTCTTTGCGCCGCATATGGACCCGATTGTGCCGGGACGCGGGCTTGCGGATACGCTGCCGGAGTCGCTGGTTGCGGCGGGTGCAAAGGGCGTGATGCTCAACCACTGCGAAAAACCGATTTCGCTCTCCGCGCTGGCGCAAACCATCAAGCGCGCGGATGAGGTAGGCCTTGCAACCATCGTTTGCACGGATACGCCGGCGGAGTCCGCGGCGGTTGCAAAACTGCGCCCGAACATCATTGTAGCCGAGCCGACCGGACTGATTGGTACCGGACAAACCAGCGATATGGCGTATGTAGAGGCGGCGATTCACGCGGTGAAGGATGTCGACCCCGATATTTACGTGTTGCAGGGTGCGGGCATCAGCAACGGCGAAGACGTGTATCGCGTAATTCGCGCGGGCGCGGAGGCGACCGGCTCTTCCAGCGGGGTTGTGAAGGCAAAGGACAGGGCCGCAATGGTGGACGAGATGATTTTAGCCGTTCGCAGCGCGTGGAATGACCGCGCCGCAAACCGTAAATAAGAACAAGCACTATCTATATCAGAACGATCAGGAGGATGACAGTATGGAATTCAAAGTGTTTCAAAAAGAGATCGAGTTGCAGTCCCGCGGATGGATCCCCACGTTTCACGATATCTCAAAGGAGATATTGGAAATCGTTGCGGCATCGGGCGTAAAAAACGGCACCTGTGCCATCGTTTCGCATCATACGACGTGTTCCGTGATGATTCAGGAATGCTCGCACGATCTCGATTCGTTTGATCTGGAGTATCTACAGCACGATTTACTCGACATCATGCGCAAGATGATTCCGGACTTTGCAGAAGAGCACCAGTATCGCCACCCGGGCCCCATCCACGCGCAGTTTGGCCGCGCCTGCGATGAACCCGGCAACTTCACCAGCATGAATACCGATGGTCACCTGAGAAGCGTATTCTTCGGCCGCAGTGAGAGCGTTACCATCAAGGACGGCAAGCTGGATGCGGGCGAGTTTGCGCACATCTACTTTATCGACTGGGATCACGTGCGCGCCCGTCATCGTCAGGTCAACGTCACCATCATGGGCACGGCGGATGACGTCGGCGACCGCAAATGGAACAACGGAGAGACGATCAATACCCTGAGAAAGTTCACCGAAGCGGAAAAAGCGAACATGCGTGAATTCACGCTGCAGCAGGAACGCTAAAAAAGCACCAGCTTTTTCAAAAACAAATGACGCCGGCAAGGAACGCAAAAGCTTCCTTCGCCGGCGTTTGTTGATTTGTGTGAGCTTCACAGCAGTTGAGCACTCGACCTAAACCAGACGCTGTACGTGCAGCATGGAATCATACAGCGCGAGGAACTGGCGATGCTTACGCGCATAGCACGTATTTGGCTCCGGTGTAAATGTGCGCGAGATGCGAATGGTTGCAGTCGCTGCATCCGCAAGCGACGGGAACACACCCGCCGACACCGCGCCAAACATCGCGGCTCCAAGCAGGGCGGCCTCTTTTTCTGCGGGGATGCAAACGGGAATCCCTGTGATATCCGCCTGCAACTGGCACCAAACGGCGGATTTTGCGCCGCCGCCGGTTGCGATGATGCGCTTGATCTCGTTTCCGCTTTCCTGAATGCGGTCACAGTTTTTCTTGAGCAGGTGGGCAACGCCCTCCATGACCGCGAGGGCGAGGTCAAACGCATCGTGCCGACTGCGCAAGCCGAAGAAAACGCCGCAGGCATCGAGATCGAATTCAGGCGCGTTGGTGCCGACGAGGTAGGGCAAAAACAGCACATCGCCGGGCTTTCGCGCCTCCGCAACCGCGTCAATCTCCGCATAGCTCGCGTTTGGCAGGCAGGTGTTTTTCAGCCACTCGAGACTGACTCCGCCGCTCTCCGCGGTCGGCAGAAGCACATAGGTGCCGGGGAGAAAGCCATAGTGCACGGGAATGCCCGTGTCTTTTTGCACCGGATCGGCGGCCATGCTGCTTAGCCCAAGCACGGTTCCGGTCGAGAGACTCAAGAGCCCCGGCTGGATGTTGCCGGTGCCGATCATGCCGCAAAAGTGGTCCAGCGTGCCGCGGCTGACCTTCACCTCGCTGGTGAGGCCAAGCGACGCCAGAACGTCCGGCAGAAGGCTGCCCGCATCGGTGCAGGGTTCTGCGAGCGGAGGCAGCTGATCGATTTGAAGATTCAGAAACGCCAGCATCTCCGGCCAGTAGCGGCGCTCATAGATGTCAAAATAATAGGTGAAGGTTGCAATCGAGCAGTCTGCGGCAAGATGCCCCGTAAGACGATATACGATGTAGTCTTTGAGGAGCACATAGTGCGCGGCGGCTGCAAACACGTCCGGACGATGAGAGCGCAGCCAGAGGATTTTGGTTGCGGGCCACGTGGGAAGCGTGGCGGGCTGGCCCGTATGCTCGTAGCATTGCGCGCGAGAAAAATGCGCATCCAACATGGCGCATTCGGCGGTGGAACGCTCGTCCATCCATGAGATGACGTTCATGAGCGGCTCCCCGTTTGCATCGAGTACGATGAGAGATTCCGCTTGCCCGGTGAAGGTGATTTGAATATGAGCGTCGGGGTCAACTGCCGCCGAATTCAGCAAAGAGCGCAGCAGATTCAGCAGATCGTCGCAGTATTGTGCGACGGAAAACTCCACCAATCCGTCCGTTCGGATGTAGTCTACCGATTTGCTCTGCATGGCGAGACAGCATAAGTTCGCGTCATACAGCGACGCTTTCGTATTGGTGCTGCCGAGATCCACCGCGAGAAAGAGCATCGTTTTTTCCTCCTGTTCAGAGATGTGATACATGGTTGCCGGACAAAGCCGCATCCTGTTTTCGAGCGGCAATGCGGCAGAGCGCCCCTGCTGCAAGCGCGGATAGCGCGAGCAGCACAAACGCGGCGCGCAGATCGACTTGATCCGAGAGTAATCCCATCAACGCGGGGAACAGCGCGCCGCCCAGACCGCAGCCCGCACTCATGAGCCCCATTGCGCCGCCGGACGAGCCGGGGTGCTGTCGCGCCGCCAGGTTCATCAGGCTCGACCAGACGGGGCCAAAGGAAAACCCGATCAATGCGCAGACCAACACCGCAGGAACGGGCGCATGC
>JAQVML010000199.1 GCA_028703645.1 Eubacteriales bacterium | reverse complement strand
GACGCGCAAGCACCGATTACCGCGGGTCAGGAAATGGGAACGGTAGAATACAAGCTGGGCGACGAGGTCATCTACTCGGCAAAGCTCTTGGCGGATTTTGCGGTTGGGCAAAGCACGGAGGCCGCTGGGACAGACCCGCAGTCGACCGCGGTGGTCAGCGCCGCGCCGGACGGTACACCCTTGATCGACAAAGGGCGCAAGGATTGGTCGACGGGGGACACGCTGACGTTGACATTCGTACTGCTGGCGATTTTGCTTGTGGCGCTGATCGTGATCTTCATCCTCTCGGAACGCAAGCGCCGCTATGAACGCAAGCGCCGCGCCAGGGCAAAGCAGCGCAGACAACAATATTACGAATAAACGAAAATGCCGTTGCAATGTACGCAACGGCATTTTGTTTGGCAAAAATAACGATCAGCCGAGCGCCGCTTCTAAAAAGCGGGCAACGCAGCTTTCGTTGTTGCTGGCGGTCAGCACGATATCCGCGACCGTCTTGACCTCGTCAATCGCGTTGGCGGGTGCGCCGCCGATATCCGCGAGAGAAACCATCTCCAGATCGTTGTTATAATCCCCGATGGCGAGAATCTTTTTTACGTCTCCACAGCGCGCGCGGACATCTTCCAGCGCGGTGCCTTTGTTCACGCCCGCCGTGACAAACTCCAGATACCAGTCCGCGGTGCGAAACACCGAGAAGGAGTCGATATACGCTTCGCGCATGATCTCGGCATGAATTACGTCCAGATGCTCGGAGGTGTGCGCAATCAGGAGCTTGAGCGCGGTCTCGTGAATCTGCTCCATCGGCTGGCTGATGACGGGCAGGTGCTCAATCACCGTCTGCGGGTCATCCCGCTGATTGGGGTTGATCTCATAGATCGACTGCTCCGTAAACACCTGCACGCAGGTGTTCGGGCGAATCGTAAGCACGCGGGCCGCAACCTGCTCCATCCGCGCGCGATCGATCGGATGCACGGCTAGAAATCGCTTAAGCGTGAGGTCGTAAAGCCCCGCGCCGTTGAGCAGAATGCAAGGTGCGTTGACCGGCAGCGCGCGCTCGATTTCACCGATGATGGACGGCACGCGCCCGGTCGCGACGCCAAATCTACCGCCCTCGCGCACAAAGGCTTCGATTGCCGCGCGGTTTTGGTCGGAGACACGCTTGTCGTCGTCAAAGAGCGTTCCATCCAGATCACAATAGAGATAATAGCCGTCAAAGGCGCCCATAGTTTCCTCCTCAAGAGGTTGACACAGCCGATTTAGACGGCGGCGCAACGCGTCTATTCTAAACGAGTGTATGGCAAAACGCAATCAATTCGCAAAAATCCGGCAGGTATTTTACACGATTTGACACTTTGATTTCGCTTGATTGCCACGGCAAAGCGGCACGCGTGCGCTTGAAAATGCGCAATTGGACGAGTATACTGTATTGCGTGGCGGCTGTAATCCATCGATTACGGATGGAGCCACCCAAGTGAAGCGAGCGAATAACAAACGCGGGGGATACGCGCATGAGTGAAACGAGCCGCCCCAGAGTCGTCGGCGTTGGCGCTGCCAATGTGGACGTACACGGGCGCAGCCGAAAGTCCATCGTGATGCGCGACAGCAATCCCGGGTTTATGGCGACCTCCGTCGGCGGGGTGACGAGAAACATCCTCGAAAACCTCGCGCGTCAGGGCGTATCCGTGGCGCTGCTTTCCGCTGTTGGGGACGATCTCTACGGCGAGAAGATCGTGCGCGACAGCACAGCGGCGGGCATCGACATGACGCACCTATTACATAAGCCGGGCGCGGTGTCCTCCAGCTATATCGCCATTCTCGATGAACAAGGCGATATGCTGCTTGGCATGTCGGATATGCGAATTCTTGAGGACATGCCGCCGAGCTATCTCGACGAGCAGGCGGCACTTCTGCACGCGGCGGATGCCATCGTTTGCGACGCGTGCATTCCGGTTGCGATTCTCGATTATTTGATCTCGGAGGCGGCAAAGGGTATGCCCGTGCTGATTGACCCCGTATCGACCGCGTATGCGCGGCAGATGGAGCCAATCGCGGGAAAGTTTTATGCGATGAAACCCAACGTGATGGAGCTAAGCATCCTCTCCGGCTTGCCGACCGAGACGGAATCCCAGATTGAGCGCGCTTGCGAGGCGCTGCTTACGCGCGGAGTCGTGCGCATTGCGGTCAGCCGCGGCGAAAAAGGCTGCTATTATGCGGACGCACAAGGAAACAGATTGTTCCGCTCGCTCCGGCCCGTTTCGCAGATGGTGAACGCGACCGGCGCGGGAGACGCGTTTTTGGCGGGATTGACCCATGCGCTGGTGGAGGGGTTGTCAGTGGAGGAGATGCTGGACTATGCGCTGGCCTCCGGCATCACCGCGATTCAGAGCATGACGACGATCAATCCGGACATGAGCGACGCGCTCGTCAAAGAAAATATCACGCGATATCGACTGTAAGGGCCAGCTTGCCCGAAAGGAGCGAAAGAATAAAAAAATGCAAATGAAGCAATATTTAGATGTTTTGCCGGAGATTCAAGATGCGCTTGACCACAACAAACCCGTGGTCGCGCTGGAGAGCACGATTTTAAGCCACGGCATGCCGTATCCCGAAAACGTAGGCTTTGCCGCGGAGGTGGAGAAAGTGGTTCGCGCGGAGGGCGCGATTCCCGCGACGGCGGCGTTGATCGGCGGCCGCATCAAGGTCGGCCTCAGTCCCGCGGAGCTGGAGACCATGTGCCGCGCGGAAAACGTAGGCAAGGTGAGCCGCAGAGACATGGCAACCTATCTTGCGATGAAGAGAAACGGCGCTACCACCGTCGCCACCACGATGATCTGCGCCGCGATGGCGGGGGTTAAGGTGTTTGCCACCGGCGGAATCGGCGGCGTGCATCGCGGCGGCGAGGTGACCATGGACATCTCTGCCGACTTGCAGGAGCTTAAGCAGACGTCCGTTGCGGTGGTTTGCGCGGGCGCAAAGCAGATTCTCGACATCGGGCGCACGCTGGAATACCTTGAGACGATGGGCGTGCCCGTGCTCGGCAACGGCACCTCCGATTTTCCCGCATTCTACTGCCGCAAGAGCGGCTTTGGCGTGGACTACGCCGCAAAAGACGAATCGGAGATCGCCTCCATCATCAAGACAAAGTGGGATTTGGGACTGGAAGGCGGCGTGCTGATCGGCAACCCGATTCCGGAGGAATACGCGCTGGATTACGACTATATGGAGGGCGTGATCAACGAGGCGCTCGCCGAGGCGGACGAAAAGGGCGTGCGCGGTAAGGACATTACGCCGTTTCTGCTTGCGCGGATCAAGGAGATCACCAATGGCGTTTCGTTTGCGTCCAACGTGCAGCTGGCTTACAACAACGCGCGCGTGGCGGCAAGAATCGCAAAAGCGCTCTGCAAACTCTCGTAACGCCGGATTCAAGCAAACAAACACAAAGAGGTTCCATTGCGGAACCTCTTTTTTGATTGCGTGTGTTTTCGGTTGCGCGATTACCCCAGCGCGACGTCGAGAATCATCATGACCAAAAAACCGCCCATGACGCCGAGGGTACCGATGTTGCTGTGCTCGCCCAGATGCGCCTCAGGGATGAGTTCTTCCACCACGACGTACATCATAGCCCCTGCGGCGAACGAGAGCATCCAGGGCATGTATGGCGCGATCAGCGAGGAGACCAGCACGGTGAGGATGCCGAAGATCGGCTCGACGATGCCGCTGAGCATGCCGCTGATAAACGATTTCTTTACGCTCATGCCCTCTTGCCGCAGCGGCAGAGAGATTGCCGCGCCTTCGGGAAAGTTTTGAATTCCGATGCCGAGCGCGAGCGCAAGCGCCGCCGCGTAAGCCGCGGGAGAGGAGGCGCCGTGCTGCGCCGCGAGCGCAAACGCAAGGCCGACCGCCATGCCCTCCGGAATATTATGGATGGTGACCGCCATGACGAGAAGCGACGTGCGCTTCATCGATGTGGTCGGCCCTTCCGCGTCGACAGAGCCGGGATGAAGATGGGGAATCAGATAATCCAGCCCGAGCAGGAAGCCGATGCCGAGGAGGAATCCGCCCGCTGCGGGAATCCAGCCGATGTGACCCGCGGCCTGCGCTTCGTCAATCGCGGGAATCAACAGGCTCCAAACCGAGGCCGCAATCATCACACCCGCCGCGAACCCCATAAACACCTTCTGCACGCTGCCGGTCATCTGCTTGCGGAAGAAGAATACCATCGCGGCCCCTAGCGTCGTCATCAAAAACGTAAA
>JAQVML010000198.1 GCA_028703645.1 Eubacteriales bacterium | reverse complement strand
CCACGTCGCTCTTCCGATCTCTTGCGACCAACCTGTTCGTGATTCCGATCTCCGGTGTGTTCTTGATTCCCGCGTTTCTTGGTGTGCTGCTGTCATATCTATGGCTGCCGCTGGGCAACCTCGTTTGTTGGATTGCGCGCATCGCGCTGGATGTGATCCTCGCCGTGGCGCGATTTGGCGGGCAGTTGACGCTGACCCTGCCCGCGCCAAACGCGATTGCCTATCTGTTGTGGCTCGCGGCTATGGTGTTTGCCTCGCGTCTGTTTTTACGGAGCGCGAAGACGCGCGCTCTCTCGGGGGTCTTGCTGATGAATGCCGCGTTACTCGCGTGGTTGTTTTTGTAGTGCGATCCGGTTCTGACAATTTTTTCGGGCGATTGTGGATAACTCTGTGCATTTGGTGAACAACCGTTTGGTCTTTTTACAATTGCTGCCTCGAAAAAGGGTTGGTTTTACGGGAATTTTACCGTCTGGTTCTTTTTTATCCACACTTGTCCACAGAGTTATCCCCAGCATGTGGATAACTTTGTGGATGCGAATTGTCAGATTAACCCCATACTTAATCGTCGAACAGTTCGAGTGGACGATTTCGAATTTGCTTCTTTTCTTCAGAAAAGAAGTAGATAACCGTATTTCCGTTCCCAAATAGTAAGAACAATCGTTTGCAAGACCTGCACGGGATGGTATAATAAACCCTATGGACGGCATGACATTTATGAAATCGCTGCTGGGCGGCGGCCCGCTTGGCGGCGCATACTATTTTTGCGGCGAAGACCCGTATAGCCTTAGAAAAGGCGTGCGGGCCGTTGTCGAGCGCACGAATCCCGACCTGAGGGACATGAACACTACGGTGTTGACGACGCCCGCGCCGGCCGAAATTCAGGCGGCGGCTGAGACGATGCCGTTTTTTGATGATCTGCGCGTGGTCGTGGTGCAGGAGTTTGACGCGGATACCGCAAACGCGCTGGAAGGCTACGTCAAGTCCATTCCCGAATCGACGGCGCTGGTATTCGTTCGCCCCGGCAAGCCGCCGCTGACAAATCCGCTGTATAAAGCGATTGCGGCGATGGATCACGTCGTCAGCTTTGACCCGCTTTCCAATACGCAGATCAATGCGTTCTTACAAAAGCGCGCGAAGGAAAACGGAATCGTGCTCGACGAATCCGCCGCAAACCGGATGATCGACTATCTCGGCGCGGATCTCGCCGCGCTGGAAAACACGCTTCTCCAACTCGGCGCATACGTAGGCTTTGGCAACCGCGTGAACACGAGGGCGGTGGAGATCTGCGTCCGAAAACCCAGCGAGGTGCTGGTGTTCGGCATTATGGACAAACTCTGGGCGGGAAACAAGCGGGACGGCATGCGAGAGCTCGCCAAGCTGATCAACGATCCTTCCGAGAGCGCGATGGGCCTAGCCACGCTGTTTGCGCGAAACGTGAGAAACGTGCTCAACGTCAAACAATGCCTCCTGCGCGGAAAGACGGAGACGCAGACGGCGCAGCTATTGGGCATGAAGCCGTATCCCGTACAAAAAGCGGCTGCCAGCGCAAAAAAGAGAAGCTATGGGCAGCTTGTGAAGATGCTGGATGCGTTCATCTCGATCGAGTGGAATCAAAAGCAGGGCTTGGCAAAGGCGGAGGATTCGCTGATGCTCGTCTGCCAGGAGAATTTTTAACTTTTCGCAATTGCGTTCAAGCGGTTACGGCAGAAACCATCTATACTCATCTAGCTAGAATAAGGAGAACCAACATGATTAAGCACATCGTATTCACCAAGTTTGAAAATCCCGACGAGCAGGCACCTGTCGCCAGCGAAATGCTCCTCGCGCTGAAAGACACGATTCCGCAGATTCGCACCATCGAGACCGGACGCGATTTTAAGCACAGCGAGCGCAGCTTTGACCTTGCGTTGATCGTTACCTTTGACACCAAGGAAGACCTCGCAATCTACGACCATCATCCGGAGCACGAGAAAGCACGCGCGTATATCAAGGCGCACCGCACGGCAACCGCGACGGTCGATTTCGAGTTTTAATCCCAATATTCGCACACAAACGAAAGGAGCGTCCGCTATGCTTAAATACATCGTTCTCTTCAAGTTTCGTGATCCGGAGGAGTGCCTGCCGACCGTGATTGAAAAGCTGCACGGCATGGTGGGCAAGATTCCCGAAATTCTTTCGATGGAGACGGGTGCGGATATCTGGCACAACGGCGCGCGCAGCTATGACCTCGCGCTGACGTGTACCTTTGCCGACCTCGACGCCATCGCGATCTACGACAAGCACCCCGCGCACGAAGAGGCGCGGGAGTATATCTATGCGCACCGGGTGGACGGAAAGACCGTGGTCTACGAAATCAAATGAACGAGTTTAAACTGGTATCCGAATATGAACCCGCGGGCGACCAGCCGCAGGCGATCGATCGCCTGTCGGAGGGCGTGGAGCGCGGGGACAAGGCGCAGGTGCTGCTGGGCGTGACCGGCAGCGGAAAAACCTACACCATGGCAAAGGTGATCGAGCGCGTGCAAAAGCCCACGCTGGTCATCGCGCATAATAAAACGCTCGCGGCGCAGCTCTGCTCCGAGTTTCGGGAGTTTTTTCCCGACAGCGCGGTGGAGTATTTCGTGAGCTATTACGACTACTATCAGCCGGAGGCGTATATCCCCGCTTCCGATACCTACATCGAGAAGACCACGGATATCAACGAGGAGATCGATCGCCTGCGCTACAGTGCGACGAGTTCACTCAACGAGCGCAGGGACGTGATTATCGTCTCCTCCGTCTCCTGCATCTACGCGCTGGGCGATCCGGAGGAGTATATGCGCCTCTCGGTTTCGCTGAGAAAAGGAATGCAGGTCGCGCGGGACGAGATTACGCGAAAGCTCGTCGATATCCAGTTCCAGCGAAACGACATCGACTTTTCGCGCGGTACGTTCCGCGTGCGCGGCGACGTGTTGGATATCTTTCCAATCTCAAGCGCGGGCACGGCAATTCGCGTCGAGTTCTTTGGCGACGAGATCGAGCGCATTATGGACGTCAACTCGCTCACGGGCGAGCTGCTGGGCGAGCGCGCACATGTTGCGATTTTCCCCGCGTCTCACTATGCCACGAGCCGGGAAAAACTGGAAGCCGCGATCGACACCATCTGGAATGACGCGTTGGAGCGCCGGGACGAATTCAAGCGCATGGATCGCCTGATCGAAGCGCAGAGAATCGAGCAGCGCACGCAGTATGACATCGAGATGATGCGCGAAATCGGCTATTGCAGCGGCATCGAGAACTACTCGCGTTATTTCGACGGGCGAAAACCCGGCCAGCCGCCGTTTACGCTGATCGACTACTTCCCGAAGGATTTTTTGCTGATTGTGGACGAAAGCCACGTGACGATTCCGCAGATCGGGGCCATGTATCGCGGAGACCTTGCGCGAAAGACGGCGCTCGTGGACTACGGTTTTCGCATTCCCAGCGCGTTTGACAACCGCCCTTTGAAATTTCCGGAATTTGAGGCGAGGATTCCGCAGATGATCCGCATCTCCGCTACTCCCGCAGAGTACGAAATGAAGCGTTCCACACAGATTGTGGAGCAAATCATTCGTCCAACGGGACTAATCGATCCTGAAGTGGAGGTTAGGCCCGTCAAAGGACAGATTGACGACCTGCTTGGGGAGGTTCGCAAACAGTCGCAGAAGGGCTACCGCACGCTGGTGACAACGCTCACCAAGCGCATGGCGGAGGACTTGACAGAGTATCTCGACGGCATGGGCGTCAAGGTGCGTTATATGCACGCGGACATCGAGACCATCGAGCGCATGGAGATTCTTCGCGATCTGCGGTTAGGCGATTTTGACGTGCTGGTGGGGATCAACCTGCTCCGTGAAGGATTGGATTTGCCGGAAGTGGGGTTAGTTGCGATTCTGGATGCGGATAAAGAGGGATTCTTGCGCTCGTCCACAAGCCTCGTGCAGACGATCGGCCGCGCGGCGCGAAACGTGGAAGGCCGGGTCATTCTGTATGCGGATGTGATTACGCCCAGCATGAAATATGCCATGGACGAAACCGACCGCAGAAGAACGATTCAAAAGGCGTTTAACGAAGAACACAACATTACGCCGCAGAGCATCAAGAAGGCGATTCGCGCGACGTTGCTCATCACAAAGAAGGTCGCGGAGATCGGCGACGACATGAGCGCGGAGGAAAAGGCGGCGCGGGTCAAGGTGCTCACCGAGGAGATGCGCGCGGCGGCACGCGAGCTGGAATTTGAGCACGCGGCGAAGCTGCGGGACGAAATCCGCAAGCTCTCCGGCGAG
>JAQVML010000197.1 GCA_028703645.1 Eubacteriales bacterium | reverse complement strand
CAATCTCTTTTGCCTCGCCCGCGTCGAGATGGACGCGCGCAAAGCCGCAGAGGATCGGGTTCGGCGTGGAATAGGGTGAATCCTCGGCTTTGCCGTAGAGCTGCACCACGTCCTCGCTCGCCACCGCGCCAAGATTCTGCACCTGCGCGCGAACGAGCAGACCGCCATCCGGCGTTTTCTCCGCACCTGCGGCGAGCACGCGAATATCCGCATAGGTCAACCCGTAGCCGAAGGGATAGAGCGGCGCGCGGTCGAGGTAGCGATAGGTGCGCCCTTTCATCGAATAGTCCGTAAACTCCGGCAGGTGCGCGAGGTCTTCGTCGTGATAAAACGTGATGGGCAGTTTGCCGGAGGGGGAACGCTTGCCAAAGAGCAGGTCGGCGACCGCCTTGCCGCCGCGCGCGCCGGGATACCAGGCGCAGAATACGGCGCTTGCCCGTTTTTCCGCTTCTGTGAGGTCGATGGAGCTTCCGGCGATCAATATGACCACGGTGGGCTTGCCGAGCGCGAGAACGCGCTCCATGAGCTCCCGCTGTACATCCGGCAGCAGCAGATCCGGCTTGTCGCCCGCTTCCATGCTGTTTCCGTCGTCCGGCGCTTCGCCTTCTAGCGTTTCGTCGAGGCCTAATACAAGCAGCACTGCGTCGCTGTGTTCGGCAACGGAGAGCGACTCGGCCATGCGGTCGTTCTCAAAAGCGAGCGCTTCTGTCTTGCGGCGGTAGAGATCACATCCAGGAGCAAAGAGCACGCGAACATCGTCGCCGCACTCGTCCTGCACGCCTTCGAGAATCGTGATGTAGCGGGATGATGTACCGTGGTAATTGCCCGTGAGCGCAACGCGACTATCCGCATTCGGGCCGATCACGCCGAGGGTCTTCAGCTTGTCTTTTTTTAGCGGGAGAATGCCGTCATTCTTTAAAAGAACGCAGCTTTTCAGCGCGGTTTCCTGCGCGAGCGCGAGATGCTCCGCGCACTCGACGGTCTCGTACGGAACCGTGTCATATGCGCTGCCCTCGCCCATGATACCGAGCAGGTACCGTGTCGTAAACGCGCGCTCCGCGGCGAGGGTGACCTGTTCTTCCGAAATCAGGCCCTGATCGAACGCGGACTTGAGCTGTAAAAAGACCGAGCCGCAGTTGATATCGCAGCCGCACTCCACGGCGAGCGCCGCGCTCTCCTCCGGACTGCTGGTGACGCCGTGGCCGGTGTGAAAATCGATCAGCGCCCAGCAATCGGACACCACGAATCCCGCAAAGCCCCACTTGCTGCGCAGGATATCGACCAGCAACGTCTTGCTACCGCAACAGGGCTCGCCATTGACGCGATTGTAAGCGCCCATGACGCTCTCGACCCCTGCGTCCTTCACCAGCGCCTCAAACGCGGGCAGATAGGTCTCCCACATGTCCTTTTGTGTGGCGATGGCGTTAAAGTGATGGCGAATCGCTTCCGGCCCACTATGCACCGCATAATGCTTGGCGCAGGCACTAGCGGTCATCACGTCGCCTTCGCCCTGCATGCCAACGACAAACGCTTTGCCGAGTTCTGCGGTGAGATAGGGGTCTTCGCCGAGCGTCTCGTGGCCTCTGCCCCAGCGCGGATCACGGAATATGTTGATATTGGGAGAGAAGAACGTCAACCCTTTGTAGATATCGCGATCATTGTGCTTGACGAATTCGTTATACTTCGCGCGCCCTTCCAGCGCGGTTGCCGCGCTGACCGCCTTGAGCTCGTCGCGGTCAAACATCGCGGCGAGTGCAATCGCCTGCGGAAAGCTGGTGGCAACGCCCGCGCGCGCAACGCCGTGCAACCCTTCATTCCACCAATTGTAAGCGGGAACGCCCAGCCGCTCGATCGCGGGTGCGCCGTAGACCAGCTGTGACATCTTTTCGTCCAACGTCATTTTGGAAACAAGCGCGCGCGCTTTTGTGAGGGCTTTTTCTCTTGAAAACATGAATTACCTCCTCATAAAAATTAGTAAAAAATTAAGTAAACGGATGTTAAGTGCGAATTTGCTGTTGAATAGCGAAATCGATTGCGTTAGACGTTTCGTCGGCGTCACTTAATTTGCTGTCAAAACCGCTGGAAAAGCGCATGGTTGCGCTCGCTTCCGCCGCAGATAGACCCATTGCCGTGAGCACATGCGAGGGCGTTCGCTCGCCCCCCGCGCAGGCAGCACGCATGGAGACGAAGATTCCCGCCGCGGAAAGCTGGTACATAAGCTGCTCGCCTGAGACGCCGGGAAAGGTGACATTGAGGATGTGCGGCAGGCGGGGAACGTTGCCGCCGTTGATGCGACAGGTGGGGAAACGAGCACGCAGCAGCGTCTGGAGACGGTCTATCACATCACCAGGAGCCGGTAGTGTTGATAAACGGAGCGCTTTGGCAAAACCGGCGATGGCTGGCAGGTTTTCGGTCCCAGGGCGCAGCGCGCGCTCCTGAGATCCCCCAAAAAACAGCGGAACAAGGGCGATTTCGTTGCGTACGTATAAAAAACCAGCGCCTCTCGGCCCGCCGATCTTGTGGGCGGCTGTACTTAATAAATCGATTTTGAGCACGCGTACATCGAGTGGAATATGACCGTATGCCGCGACCGCGTCGCAGTGAAACGGAATATGGGAGGCGCGTGTGATGGCACCGATTTCCGCGATTGGTTGCAGCACGCCCGTTTCATGATTTGCGATTTGCAGACTTACCAGCGCGGTATCGGAGCGAATGATACGCTGCAACTCCTGCGGCGAGTAACGCCCGTTTTCATCACAGGAAAGAATGCTGAGCAGATATCCTTCCCGCTCCAACGCGCGCGCGGCGGAGAGGATGCTCTGATGCTCCGTGTTTCCAACAATCAAGTGCTTTTTTTTGTGATTTGCGTGTAAAACACCGTAAAGAGCGAGATTATTACTCTCCGTTCCACCGGAAGTGAAAACGATTTCGTCCGTCTCCGCACCGATAGAGCCTGCCAGCTCCGCCCGGCTGTTATGCAAAATCTTGCGTGTGGTATAGCCTATCGTATATAATGATGAAGGATTTGCGTAAAAATAGCGTGAAATCCGATCCATCTCATCTAAAACAGCAGGGTAGGCAGGAGAAGTTGCCGCATAGTCGAGATAGATCATGTCTGGTTGTTTCGCTCCTTTTTCGTTCGCTACCCTCATTTTGCCCCATAGGTGCTTTGAAGTCAATATAAACACTGCGAAATTAAGCTTAACAAAATTAATTTCAAAATCAATCTTGACTTAAACTTAAGCACAACCTATAATGATTGTGTCACATCCTTGTACACTTCGTGACGAAAACGAAATTCAAAAAAATGAATTGAATAATTCCCGCTGTGTACATTGTGGCGCAATTTTAAAGGAGGAGTATCAGGAAGCAATGAAAAAGACTATCGCGATTATTCTGTCTCTCGTTCTGACCCTGGCAATGTTCTCTGGTTGTACACCCGCCCCCGCAGCGGCACCCGCAGCGGCAGCGCCTGCCACCGAAACAGCCACCGAAGCCCCCGCCCCTGCCGAAGAACCGGCAGCAGCAGGTGACAAAGTCATCAATATCTACACATTCACGGACGAAGTTCCGAAGATGCTTGACAAGTACGTTGCCGCGCATCCGGATTTCGGCTACACCATCAATGCGACCATCATCGCCACCACCGATGGTCTCTACCAGCCCGCTTTGGACCAGGCTCTGGCCGCTGGCGGTAAGGATGCCCCGGATATGTACTGCGCCGAATCCGCATTCGTGCTCAAGTACACGCAGGGCGACATGAGCAGCTATGCTGCGAAGTACTCTGATCTCGGCATCGATGTTGCCGCGGCAACGAAAGCCGCCGACATCGCGCAGTACACCATCGATATCGGCACCCGTCCCAGCGACAGCGCGCTCGTCGGCCTCGGCTATCAGGCAACCGGCGGTGCGTTCATCTATCGTCGCTCGCTGGCGATCGACACTTGGGGAAGCGATGATCCCGCCGTCGTCAAAGACAAGATCGGACCGGGCTGGGATAAGTTCTATGCAGCGGCAGCCGATTTGAAGGCGAAGGGCTACGGCATCGTCTCCGGCGATGGCGACATCTGGCACGCAGTGGAAAACAGCTCGCCGACCGGCTGGATCGTCGATGGCAAGCTGAACATTGACCCCGCTCGTGAATCCTTCCTCGACCTCTCCATGAAACTCAAAGAGGGCGGCTTCTACAATGACACCCGTGACTGGACCGATGCGTGGTACGCTGACATGGCCGGCACAGGCGCACAGCCCATCTTCGGATTCTTCGGACCCGCTTGGCTGATCAACTACGTCATGGCTGGCAACTCCGGCGGCACGGCTCCTGGCG
>JAQVML010000196.1 GCA_028703645.1 Eubacteriales bacterium | reverse complement strand
GGGATATTCAGCTCAAACGGGTGAATATCCGGATAATATTCCTTCACCATATCGAGAAACCCGCGCTTGCGTTCTTTGGTCTGCATGTGTTCGTGCACCTGATTGATCGTGAACACATTTCCCTTTTTTCCAATGTAGTTCGCGAGAATCTGGCAACCGATCCGCCCTGCCTTATATGCATTTGGACCGACATAGCATAGCTTCTTCTCTGTAATCGCATCCGCTCCAAAGGTGACAAAAGGCCTTCCGCTGCATGCAAACTCTTCTAACAGTGTGTTCAGTTTGGTTGCGCTCTGCGGTTGAATTATCAATCCGCTCACCGATCCATCCGCAATCACGCTGCGGATTGCGTCTTCCTGCTCTGAGATGCTCTTTGTAAAGCACTTCCGAATCTCAATCTGGAATCCATGCGCTCGGTAATCCTCGGTAAATCTGCGAAACCCGCGCTCCACTTCCGGGAAGTATGCTTTCGTCGTTTCCGAATAGATCACTACAACCTTAGCATCCTTCGCCTTAGCAAGCGCACTCGCTACATGTTTTTTTTGATAGTCCAACTCGCGCGCAGCATGCAATACTGCGCTACGTGTTTTTTCATAGACGGGCTCACCCGCCATCACCTTTTTCACAGTGCGAAGCGCATATCCGGATCTCTCAGCAACATCCATCAATGTGGCACGCTTTGTTTTTTCCATTTGTTCTATTCAATCCTTTTGGGCGATGGGAGCACGGTCCTGGTCAATCTTGAGTCGACGTTTATCCGCAATGAAGTTTGAATCGTTTTCTTTCATATCTGTACCAGCAAGGAGTCTGCGCTTTTCCCTGCGTGGGAGTGTCGCTGTGTTTGCTCAAACTAACCTAGAATTGGCTTTTCCGCCTCATATCGTGCATCTAGTGCACTTTCGTGCGAGAATTGCCGTTTTTAGCCAAATTGCTTTCCAATGCACTCATTATATGCACGCCATTTTCCGCTGTCAACAGGATTTTCAGAATGTTTGCGTGTTGACATCTCGTTTTCGGGCACTTACAATAAGAAACATACAAGAAATCGCTATCGAATATGCACCTCGTGCATTTTAATAAATCGTATGGCGCACGGAAAGGCCCTGTATATGATGTATAACTATTTTCACCGCACCGAATTGGACGAGGCATTCTACGCGGAGCACCTCCTGCCCCGCATGCCGCGTATCATAATTGACGCACATGCGCACTTCAACCTTCCCGAGCATGTGGCATCTGTTTCAAAAGAGACGATCGCCGGTGACTGGGCGCTTGAATGCGGGCTGCTGATGAGCTATGAAGATGCATGCATTTACTATAAAAGATTATTTCCCGATATAAACGTTCATATAACCGCTCTGCCCTGGCCGCTGCGCGAGGCGGATACAATCGCCAACAACGATTACGTTTCCAGAATCTCCAGATCCCCGCATATACGCGGGCTGATGACCATCCGCCCCGAATACACCACGAGCATAGTAGAGAAGGCATTTACGGAAGGTGGTTTCTCGGGGTTTAAACCATATCCTTATATGGCCAGTGCCGTGAAAGGAGCCGAGGTCAGCATATTCGATTTTATGCCGCACGAACAGTTCGCCCTCGCCAATCGGCTTCGCGTGCCGGTTCTCATGCATCTGCCGCGCGCGGGTCGCTTGCCCGCGCCTGAGAATGTCTCTGAAATCCGCACTATACTGGAACGCTACCCAAACGTCAAGCTTGTCATCGCGCACTTTGGCCGCTGTTTCAATGTTGAATTCTTCGAACAGGCGCTGATTGCTCTTGGCGAAGATATCCACCGCGTCTGGTTCGATACCGCGGCGGTACTCAATCCCGCAGTACACAGCCTTGCATTCGCAGAACTGGATTATCATAGAATTCTGTTCGGCACCGACTTCCCGATTCTGCTCTGGCACGGCAAGCGCGAATGGAAGAATGGAACGTATACCAATCTTTGCCGCGAGAATTTCAGTTGGAACAAGCATCTCTACCCCGACGATGAGAAAACCTATACGTTCTTTGTCTACGAACAGATCAAAAACATTTTAGATATTATCGGCGACGATGAAGAAAAGAAACAAGCCGTATTCTTTGGAAACGCCAAGGAAGTCTATTTTGACACACAAATAGGCGGTATCCGTACATGAACAATGCGCTACTCATGCACCTCGGCAACATCGACCAGCTGGCAGGCGTGCGTTTGGAGCGCCTGGAAGAAGGAAACAGCGCAAGCAAGCGCATCGTCCGCGTTTGGAATGCGGGAGGGCTTTCCTTTTCTGTGACGCCGGATCATTGCCTCGATCTGTATGACTTCTCCTTCCGCGGCATCAACCTCGCATTTCATTCCAAAAACGGGCTCAACGCGAGCGCTTTTCAATCGACAGCAGGTGAATTTTTCAGCTACTGGCCGGGCGGTATGCTCGCGACCTGCGGGTTGGACAATGTCGGCAGCGCGGTTGAATCTGACCCAATGAACCGCTTCCCGATTCATGGAAGAATCGGTGATTGCTCAGCGAATCATTTCAGTTCCGACGCGCGTTGGGAGAACGAAGATTATGTATTGCGTCTCTCCGGCACCATGCGCGAAAGCAGACTTTACGGCCGCTCGCTCGAGCTACGTCGGCAGATTACCACATCGTTGGATGCAGCCGAGGTGACAATCACCGACACAATCACCAATCTGACCGACGCACCGGAGCCCATCTTCCTGTTGTATCACTTCAACTTCGGCTATCCGCTGCTGGATAAAGACGCCCGTTATTTTGGTCCGCGTTCGGAAACGAGTGAATGTTGCGATATCGGTGATAACGACTTCCAATCTATGCATGCCCCGGTTGATGGCGCAGCGCACCGGACTTTCTTCCATATTCCGCGCGATAAGGGTTTCGTGACCGCAGGTCTCTACCAGCCGAAACTGAGACTCGCAGCCTATCTTCGGTATGATACCGTTTCGCTGCCATATCTACTGGAATGGAAGTGCCTGAAGTCGCACGATTACGTTCTGGCGATTGAACCTGCCAATTGTCCTGCTGTCAATCGGGAATCCGATCTTCAGAGTGGCAAAACCTTACTCCTGGGCGCATACGAAAGCGTGACATATCAAGTTGTACTTGGCGTTGCTGAAGGTGCTTTTGCAGAATTTCTGCTGAACAACAACGCATAAGGAGAAGAAAATGTACATTATCGGACTTGACATCGGCACGACGGGAACCAAGGCGCTTCTCGTCGACAGCACGGATGGCACCATCGCCGGCAGAGGATATTGTGGCTATTCGCTCATCACGCAGGATGATCGCGCAGAACAGGATGCAAACGACTGGATCACAGCCAGCCGTGCAGCCATTCGCGAGGTGCTGCGCGATAACAAGGATAAAACGGTATCCGCCATCTCTGTCTCTTCACAGGGATCAAGCATGGTTGTAGTCGATGAAAACGGCATGCCCGTGGGCAACGCAATCACCTGGATGGATTCCCGCGCTCGTTCGGAGGCCGCAGAACTCGAGCGACAACTCGGTAACGAATACGTCTATCACATGAGTGGGTGGCGGATTTTCCCTACCCTCGACGCGGCAAAGATTATGCATCTGCGTCGCGCCGGACTGGATAAGCCAGGTTATCGATTTTTAAGCACCATCGAGATCATCAACCAGTATCTGACGGGTCATGTCGTTATCGACCCGACCAATGCAGCCATACGCCAGTTGATGGATATTCGTACCGGACGCTGGGATCCGCGCATGCTGGACGCGCTCGGTATCACGCCAGATTATCTACCCATGATTCTCCCGACAGGCGCGCTCGTCGCCGGTTTGACATATACCGCAGCCTCAGAGCTTGGTTTGCAAGAAGGCACACCCGTCTATAGCGGCGCACACGACCAGTATTGTGCCTCGATCGGGGCCGCCGCGATCCGCGCAGGCGACATGTTGCTCTCCGCCGGAACAACCTGGGTTGTCCTCGGACTTGGTGAAAAGTTGCTGTATTCCGAAACATTCATCGCACCATCCATCCATCCCGTCCCCGGGTTGTATGGCGCAATCGCGTCGCTCGTAGGCACAGGCGTCTCAATGGAATGGTACAAAAACAAGTTTTTGCCTGATATCAGCTTTGATGAGCTCGATCATCAAGCGCAGAATCGTGAAATCGGGGATTTGTTCTACTACCCCTACCCACTTGGCGCGGGCTATCCGATCTGGAACATCAACGCGCAGGCATCGTTCACAGGCTCGACGCTGAATCACAACAGATATGATTATGCCCGTGCGATCATGGAAGGCGCGGCTTTTGGTGTGCGCCTCGCGCTGGAGGATTTTTCGCAAAACGGATACAACATCAGCGC
>JAQVML010000195.1 GCA_028703645.1 Eubacteriales bacterium | reverse complement strand
CCATGAGCAACACGTTGATCTTTTCGATCACGCGCGCCTGATCCCGCTTTTGCAGCAGGAACCAGAGAATGCCGATTGCGATGAGCAGCGCAATTTGCGGGTTACGATAGGAAAACGCACCAACGCTCTTGATGATGATGAAGATGACGCTCAAAATCGAGGATTCGTCCGTTATCGAGTAACCAAACATGTTCTGGTAGAAATAATAATGGAAGAAATCCCCCAGCGCGCCGTTGAGCCCGAAATAGATCACAAACGGAATACCGACCGCGAACATGACGCCTAAGAAGAGTGCGCTTGCTGAAAACGCGCGCTTGACGTGCTTTGCCAGCAGTTGGGAAACGGCGAGCACGCCCATCCACGCGATGTAAAATGCGAGAAACGTAAATTTGCCAAAGAGCATCACGCCCGCAAACAGCGCATTTCGCGCGATCATGCCAAGCGGAACCGGCTTTGTCGGGTAGCTTTCTTTCAAGTAGCGCAGCGTGTCGTAGAGCGACCACGCAAACAGCGGCATCATCAGCTCTTCCAGGCTCCCGCCGTGCGAAAAACTCAGGCTGCCGAGGATGAACGCGGAGAGAACCGGCAGCGCAAGCAACGCATACTTCTCGGTATACAGCGCCACGATTCGATACGCCGCGTAAAGGAAAAACGAAAACGCAATCGTCTCCAAAAAATAGACGCCGAGGAAGGATGTCCCCGAAACCAGCGACGCAAGCCCGAAGAGCAAAAACGCCACCGGCCCTTTTTGATCGTAGAGGTTGAGGTACGGCACATAGCCGTGCATCATGCCCTTACCGATCGTGAAGTAGATATTCGCGTCTACCCACTCGTTGATTGGATAGAGCGGAGAGCTCTTTGTACACAAGAGCAGGAACACAGCCGCAAACAGCAGGCAAACCGGATAGATCGTTTTCCAAGTTGACACGCTTTGCTTTTTCTCCACGCTATGCCCTCCCACACCGAATTTCCGTGCATTTTTGGCGCTTTTCGCCAATACGAATCATTATTATACTCATTTTCCTCTTTGCACGCAACCATTGCCTATGCTATCGAGTATTATAGGTAAAGAAGGCGAATAAAACGCTTATTTGGAGGGACATCATCATGAAAAAGTTCTTTGCGCTAACCGCGCTTGTGCTCGCCGGTGCCTTTCTGCTCGGCGGTTGCGCCGCAGATAAAACCAGCGAAGACCTCATCTATCGCGGCGAGGTCACGGACATTTCGGAGAACGGCGATATTCTGGTCACGCAAGCAGCGGGCCATAATTATGGACAAGCGAGTATCCTCTTTCATATCGGCGACGGGCTCAGCAAGGATCTCGAGGGCACGCTGGCAGAGGGCGCGTTTGTCGAAATTCACTACAACGGCATCCTGACCCGCTCCATTCCCGCGCAGGGCACCGCGAGCAGCATCACCGTCATTGCAAGCTACAGCGAGGGCATCGTGCAAAACGGCACCATCCTCAGCGTAACCCCCGGCAAGGACGGCTACAGCATTTCTCTGTTGCCGCTGGGTCAGGAGAAAAAAGACGACCTAAGCAACACCATCACCCTCACGGTGCATCTATTCGCGCTGGAAGGGCTCAAGGGCGAAGACCTCGTTGAAGGATTGAAGGTCAGCGCCGTGACCACCGGCATCGCCGCGTTGAGCTCGCCGCCGATCATGCAGGCAATCGCGCTGCTGCCGTATACCAAATAATCGCAATTGAACACGACACGCATTCCAAAACGCTGAAGCAAACGCCTCGGCGTTTTTCTTTTACCGCATGCTCTATCTATAGAAAAAAACTTCTTGACAACTATATCGGCAGACGATATACTTCTATTACGTTAACCGATATATCGTATTACGTAATAATATGATTGGGAGATGATGAACTTGCCGGAGAGCAACGAACGCGGCGCCTTGACAGAGGCGGTATTCTATATTCTGCTTGCGCTCTATACGCCGATGCACGGCTATCGCATCATGCAGACGGTGCGCGAACTCAGCCACGAGCGGGTCAATCTGGGCGCGGGCACGCTATATGGCGCGATCAACACCTTGCTCGAAAAAAGCTGGATTCGGCCCATTGCGGGAGAGGCGGATTCCCGCAAGAAAGAGTATGAAATCACGGCACTCGGAAAATCGATTGTGGATTCGGAGTTGCTTCGATTGCAGGAACTGGTGGAGACGGGAAAACGTATTGCGGGAGGGCGCATGTTATGAAATACGTCATCTGGAAAGCCTATTGGGATTATGAGAAAGAGGAACGGTGGCTCAACGAAATGTCCGCGCAGGGCATGTCGTTTACGGATTACTCCTGGTGCCGCTATGTGTTTACGGATGCGCCGAACGGTCAATATAACTACCGCATCGAGCTGCTGGAATACATGCCAAAGCATCCGGAGAGCATGGCCTACCTGCGCTTCCTGGAAGAAAACGGCGTAGAGGTCGTCGCCACCTACCTGCGCTGGGTCTATTTAAGAAAGCCCGCATCGGAAGGCGCGTTTGATCTATACACCGACCTTGATTCCAAGATCAAGCACTATCAACGAATCAACTTTTTCTGGACAGCGATGATGATTGCGGAGTTTGCGGCAGCAGTCTCCAATCTTGGCATCGGCATCGCCAACCTGTTTCTAAACGAACGGCTCGGAAACTTCTCCTCCGGCAATCTGATCATTGGCAGCGTCACGCTCGCGCTCGGAATTCTCTTTCTCGCGCTGGATTTACCAATTCGGCAAAAGATTAAGAAGCTCCGACAAGAAAAGGCGATCCACGAATAAACATCCACAGAGCAACAAACAAAACCTCTTTTGTTCGGAAATCCGAACAAGAGAGGTTCTTTTTACTATCATTATTCTGTATTAGAAAATTACTCTTACAAAAGATCAGCAGAAGAAGCGATTTAAAAAGGCTAAACAAAAAAGAAAAACCTCTTTTTACTGAAGATCAGCAGAAAGAGGCGATTTCCTTTTTTTTGCAAAAGTTTGGCTTAATTGCCGCGGTTAACCTTACCGGAACGGAGGCACCGCGTGCAAACATTCATCTTCGTCGGTCTCCCGTCAACGACAACATGCACGCCTTGGATGTTCGGCGCCCAGCCGCGTTTGGTCTTGCGGTTGGAGTGGCTGACCAGATTGCCGGACATGACACCCTTGTTGCAGACTTCACAGTACTTACCCATGCGAGTAGTCCACCTCCTTGATAAAAATCGAACAGAACAATATTACCACGCGGTTTGGCTTGATGCAAGCCTTATTTTCCTGATATATGGGTTCATTTCATCAAAATGTATAGGAAACGCTTCTAAAGTGCATTCCATCACTGCATCTGCGGAAAACCGGTCTGACGCAGCGCCTCGTAGAGCACGAGCGCCACGCTGTTGCTCAGGTTCAGCGAGCGCAAGCCTTCGCGCATGGGAATGCGCACCGCGTCCTCGCTCCTGCGCGAAAGAAGCTCCTGGCCAAGCCCCGCCGTCTCTTTGCCGAAGACGAGAAAATCCCCGTCGCGATACGAAGCCTCCGTATAGCTTTTGCTTGCGTGCGTGGAGAGTAGAAAAAACCTTGCCTCCGGGTACATTGCCTCCACCTCGGCAAAGCTGTCGTGATAGGTGATGTCCAGCTCGTGCCAATAGTCCAATCCTGCGCGCTTGAGTTGCTTATCTTCCACCGAGAACCCCAGCGGACGAACAAGGTGCAGCTTTGCCCCCGTCACCGCACAGGTGCGCGCAATATTTCCCGTGTTTTGCGGAATCTCCGGCTCGACAAGTACGATATGAAACAACGCTTTCTTCCTCCAACATCGTTTGAGATCGGCTCTATTCCGCGTTCAGTGCCCGTTTCCGGCTGCGCGATATGCCTCCAGCATCAACAGCATCTGCTCGCGCACATCTTCCGGCGCGATTATTTTCACCCTGCCGCCAAACTGAAACACCCAGCCAAAGAACGGCGGAGAAACGCGCACGGGCGCAAACAGCGCGTATGTTCGCTCGTCCAGCGGCTCAATCGGCACATCCGCGCCAAAGCGATCCAGCATCGCGCCGATCAGTTGCGGGTCAAACGCGAGATGCACCCAGCGCTGCTGCGCGGGCATCATGGAAAATACGGTCTTTGCATATGCCGCCGCGTCAAACGAAACATCCACGGGCGACGCGGGCTCGTCCAACGCGCGCACATCCTCCATCTTATCGAGGCGATAGTGTGCAAGCCCTTCGTGATATGGATGATCAGCAATCAGATAATAGTGATCCTCCGCATAGATCAGCAGGCACGGACTGACGATATACGCTTCTCCCCCGCGCTTCGGGGAGAGCGCTTTCTTCGCCACAAACTGGCAATAGACAAACGAGAGCTTA
>JAQVML010000194.1 GCA_028703645.1 Eubacteriales bacterium | reverse complement strand
GCCTCCGCAGGAGCCTGCGGCAAAACCCGCGGCAGCGCCCGTTTCCGCTCCCGCGCCGAAGCACGAAACCAAGCAGGAGGCACACGCCGCCGCGCAAAAAGCGGCAGCCACGGCTGGCGCATCCGGTGATCCCGCGGTGATCTGGCGCGAAGCGATTGCGAATATTCCCAATATGTTCGTGCAAGCGCTGGCGAGAGAAGCGGTTGCGATTCACTTCGAGCACAACACGCTGAGCGTCGGCTTTACCGAAGCGCAGGAGATGAAGCACAAG
This sequence comes from Eubacteriales bacterium, assembly GCA_028703645.1. Lineage (GTDB taxonomy): Bacteria > Bacillota > Clostridia > Christensenellales > CAG-138 > UBA7703. The sequence goes on along the minus strand of JAQVML010000194.1, from coordinate 4,073 downwards.
AGCCTTTCCGCGCCGATCAATTTCGAGCCGACGCAGCGCGCCTTGCAGGTGGTCAAACCTGAGGCAAAGCTCGTGATTACGACAACGAAAGCAGCCCCCGCGAGCGGTCAGGCGGAAGAGCTCGCAAAAGCCCTGTTCGGGGATAAGCTCACGATACAGTAAGCTAATTTTATAACGAACGAAAGATATTTTCAGGAGGAACTTTTTATGGCAAAAGGCGGATTTCCAGGCGGAATGGGCGGCGGCAACATGCAGCAACTGATGATGAAAGCCCAGAAAATGCAGCAGGACGTAGCCCGCGCGCAAGCGGAGCTCAATGAGCGCGAGTTTTCCGCAAGCAGTGGCGGCGGCATGGTGACCGTTACCGTCACCGGCAACAAGGACGTGAAAAGCATCGTCATCAACCCCGCGTGCGTCGATCCCGACGACGTGGAGATGCTGCAAGACCTCGTGCTTAGCGCGGTCAACGAAGCGCTCCGCACCGCGACCAAGACCGTTGAGGACGAAATCGGCAAGATCACGGGCGGACTGGGGCTTGGCCTGTAAATATGCTCACCATTGAACCCATCGTTCGGTTGACCACACAGCTTTCGCGCCTGCCCGGCATCGGGCAGAAGACCGCGCAAAGGCTTGCTTACCATATTCTCGATCTGCCGATCTCGCAGGCGCAGGAGCTCGCCGCCGCGATTCTGACCGCGCGTGAAAAGGTTGTGGACTGCCCGATCTGCGGCACGTATACGGACGTTTCCCCCTGCGGTATCTGTTCGGACACGGCCAGAGACGGCAGCGTGCTTTGCGTGGTTTGCGACGCAAAGGACGTCATCGCAATGGAGCGCACGCGCGAGTTTCACGGTAAATACCACGTACTGCACGGCGTGCTATCGCCGGTGGACGGCATAGGTCCCAATGATATCCGCATCAACGAACTGGTCGAGCGCGTGAAGGCGGGCGGCGTAAAGGAAGTCATCCTCGCGACCAATCCGGACGTGGAAGGGGAGGCGACGGCTTCCTATATTGCTCGACTGCTCAAACCCATGGGAGTGAGCTGCACGCGCATTGCGCACGGCATCCCCATCGGCGGCAATCTTGAGTACACGGACGAGGTCACGCTGGCAAAAGCGATGGAAGGCAGACGGCAACTGTAGCGGCACATAAAAATAACGGCGTGTGCCGTTATTTTTTTGCGATTCGTTCGTTATAAACACACCCGATACGCCGTCGGCAACGCGTGGGATTCGTCCAGTAAGCGCCAACCTTCCGGCAGGGTTTTTGCTGAAACCTCGGCGGCGCAAACGCGCATGTGCCACTCGATGTGGGTAAAGATATGCTTGCGCTCGTAGAAGCGCAATTCGCCCACGGGAGCGATGCCGTGTTCGCCGAGCCAAAACGCGCACTCCACGTCGGTAAGTTCTCCGTCGGTCTCCGGCAATTGCCAAAGCCCCGCTAGCAGGCCGCTGTCAGGTCGGCGGAAACCAACGAGTTGGCCTTCAATCGTGAGCGCGAAGACGGTTTTACGCTCCGTCCGCCTCGCTTTTTTTGCGGAGAGCACGGGCAGCTCCGCCGTCCGGTTTTCACGGTAGGCGACGCAATCGCTTCGTACGGGGCATTCCGCGCACTTTGGCTGCCCGTTTGGCAGGCAGACGGTCGCGCCAAGCTCCATCAGCGCCGCGTTGAACACACCCGGCTGATCCTTCGGCACGAGCGGCAGCAGAAACGCGCGCACCTCTTTTTTAAACGCGGGGTCGCGAATATCCCGCGCCACGCCGAAGAGCCGCGCGTAAACGCGCAGCACGTTCCCGTCCACTGCGGGCACCGCTTCGCCAAACGCAATGGACGCGATTGCGCCCGCGGTGTATTCCCCGATGCCGGAGAGGGTCAGTAGTTCGTCGTAGCGTCGCGGCATGCTGCCGCCAAAGCGCGAAACGATCTCGCCCGCGGCCTTCTTTAAATTTCTCGCGCGGCTATAATAGCCCAGGCCCTCCCAGAGCTTATGCAGGCGATCGTCTTCCACCGTTGCCAGCGCGGTGACATCCGGCAACTCGCCAAGAAACCGCTCATAATACGGAATCACGGCGGCAACCCGCGTCTGTTGCAGCATGATTTCGCTGATCCAGACCGCGTAGCCGTCGCGTGTTCTGCGCCAGGGAAGATCCCGCGCGTTTTCGTGATACCAGCTTAATAATGGTGTCATCCAGTCCATAGCAACAGTATAACATACAAGTTTCACGCATTTTGTGTGAAAAATGCGCGGAGAATTTCGCCATAGTATGCTATACTGTGTTACTGAACAGTGCATTTGTCCGTACTTGTGCGGAGAAAATGCGACCAAACCACAGAGGTGAAGAAAACATGGATTACAGTGAACTAACCCGTCAGGCGGCGGAGGCTGTCGATCATCTGCTCACAAGCGCGGAATACCGCAAGGGCGATATCTTTATCATCGGCTGCTCGACGAGCGAAATCGTAGGCAAGCGCATCGGCTCCGCGTCCAGTGAAGAGGCGGCAAAGGCCGTTATGGACGCGATTTTGCCGAAGGTGACCGGGGCGGGGCTATATTTGGCCGTGCAGGGGTGCGAGCACATCAACCGCGCGATCTGCACCAGCCGTGCTTGCATGGAGCAATATCATCTACAGGAAGTCTGGGTGCGCCCATGGCTGCACGCGGGCGGAGCATTCGCGACCGAGGCGTATAATCGCATTCCCGATCGCGTGATGGTGGAAAACCTGGCAGGTAAAGCGGCGCTCGGCATGGACATCGGCGGCACGCTGATCGGCATGCATCTGCACCCCGTCGTGGTGCCGGTTCACATTGATCAAAGAAAAATTGGCGAAGCTTCGTTCATTTTAGCAAAGACCAGACCCAAATATGTTGGCGGCCCGCGCGCGCAATACAGCGAGGATGAGCCCGCCCATAGATAAGGCGTTTTGACCGAAAAGGAGCACTAAATATGGTAGAGTGCTCCTTTTTTATATAGCATAAAGAGCTCAAATGTGCGCATAAAAAACAGGAAAAACGCCCAACTATTGGATTTGTTCGGACATTTTATACAAAAAAATACATTGCAATTTGCTGTTTGCTTGTACTATACTAACTTTGGTATCCGCGTATCGGGTCTGTGGTTGAAAATCGAAGCCAGTCGCAGGCAAAACGATCCACGTAAGCGGGCAAAGCCCCGTGAGCATGGTGCGGTCTAGAAGTAAGTCCAACCGAAGCATATCGAAAACATGCAGTTCGAGAGAGGCAGTAGTGAGAGGCACATCGCCGGGTAGCGACACTTCCAGTTGGCGGGTGTGGGGGCAAAAACCAGGTCAGCCGGCACTCGGGTATCAAAAATTTTCACGAACCGAAAAGGGGAAAAATCCAAATGTTCCAAGACAAAACACTGGTATGCAAGGATTGCGGTAAGGAATTCGTCTTTACGGCCGGCGAGCAGGAGTTTTACGCGGAGAAAGGGTTCCAGAACGAGCCTGTCCGCTGCAAGGACTGCCGCGCTAGCCGCAAAACCACGCGCAGCAACGATCGCGAAATGTTCGATGCTGTCTGCGCGGAGTGCGGGGCACCCACCAAGATCCCGTTCCAACCCAGAAACGACCGTCCCGTGTACTGCAGCAACTGCTTCCAGAACCACAAGCGCTAACGCATTCCCCTTATTCCGTTCTCGGATATAATCGGAATCAGAGTTTACAAAACGACCTGAGAGGCGTTTCCCCAAAAAGGAAACGCCTTTTCCGACCACTCAAACTTGAAGGAACCCTCTCAATCCCTTGTCAGATGAAAATACGCGTGGTATGCTCACAAGGCAAACAACCGAAGAAATCGAGGATATAAAAACCATGGAATCCGTCAAAGACCGCTTTTTGCGATATGTAAAGATCGACACCGAATCACAGCACCATGTAGACAAAATCCCCAGCACCGATAAGCAGCTCGTCCTCTGCCGCCTGCTGCACGACGAGCTCGTCGCCATCGGAGCCAGCGACGTTGCGCTCGACCCGCATGGCTACGTGACCGCGACGATCCCCGCCAATACGACAAAGTCGGCTCCCGTGGTCGGTCTGCTTTCGCATGTGGA
>JAQVML010000193.1 GCA_028703645.1 Eubacteriales bacterium | reverse complement strand
GTTATCATTCATGTTTGGTTTCCTCCAAATGGAAGCGCAACGCTTCGCAACCGGAGAGCTGTTCCGACGAAAGAACGATGGAAAGGCGCACCATCTCCGGCGGCCTGAGATGCGCATAGGTTTTCGTAAACAGCGTTTCTCCGCATTTTGTAACGGTCAATGTCGCGTGATCCAAATCCTGCAAGGAGCGGAAGAAGAAAACGCGCTCCATCTGCTCGGATTTGCGGTCGATCCGCTGCGGAACGACATAGAGTAGCGAGCAGTCGCACTCAACCGGCACAAGCCCGCGCGATTTTCTTGTGTGATTGGCGGCGGCTTTTCCGGCGATTTCACCGCTTTCGGAGACATAGTCAACCAGATCGTTCACGTGCAGTGCATTGCCACAGGCAAAGATGCCGCGCAGCAGCGTTTCATTCCGCTCGTCTACCACCGCACCCTTTGTCTTGGAGTCGATCGGAACGCCGATGGATTCGGCAAGCTCGTTTTCCGGAATCAAACCGACCGAAAGGATCAGCGCGTCGCAAGGGATCATCTCCTCGGTTCCGGCAATCGGACACATGCAGGAATCGACGCTAGCGACCTCAACCGCGCTGAGCCGCGCGTCGCCAAAGACGCGGGTTACGGTTTTACTCGTATAGAGCGGAATTGAAAAGTCCCAAAGACACTGGCTGATGTTTCGGGTCAACCCGCTTGGCGTGGGTTTTGCTTCGTATACGCCGAGCACTTCCGCGCCCTCAAGCGTGAGCCTGCGCGCCATGATTAGGCCGATATCACCGCTGCCGAGGATGACGCAGCGCTTCGTCGGCAGTTTGCCGAGAATATTGGTATAATACTGTGCGCTTCCCGCGGTCAAGACGCCCGCGCAGTGCCGGCCTTGCACACCGATTTGGCGTGAGGTGCGTTCCCGACAACCCGTTGCGAAGATCAACGACCGTGTGTGGACTCGCTTGATTCCGTCCCGCGTGATCACGGTCAACACGCTCTCCTGCTGATCGATTTGAATTTCGCTGACAAAGGAGAGTGTCCAAACCGCAATATTGCTCTTGGATAACGGTTCGGTAAACCGTTGCGCATATTCCGGGCCGGAGAGCTTTTCGCCAAAACGCACCAACCCAAAGCCATCGTGAATGCATTGCTTGAGGATGCCGCCGAGGCGCGCTTCCCGCTCAATCAACAGCACCTTTGCGCCTTCACGATCGGCTGCGAGCGCCGCCGCGAGTCCGGCAGGGCCCGCACCGATGACGGTGACGTCAAACACGATTTCCTGCGTCATTGCGGCGTCACCTCCTTGATATTACCAAAGAGAAGTTCTCCGCCGGGCGTGCTCTTTGCGATTTCTTCTGTTTTCGCGCCAGTTTCCTGCGCGATGATTTGCAGCACAAGCGGCCCGCAGAAGCCGCCCTGGCAGCGGCCCATACCGGGACGCACGCGCCGCTTGACTCCGTCCAGCGTATCGCAGGGAATGCTGCGATGGAGTGCATCGATTACCTCTCCACGGCTGATTTGCTCACAGCGGCAAACGATTTCGCCATAGTCGGGGTTTTCACAGATCAACGCGTCCCGCGCTTCGCAATCCAGTTCGTTTGCGCGAACAATCCCTTTGCGTATCGGGTTGAATGATGGATTCGCTTTCACCTCGCGACAGTTTTCCAAAAGCTCCTTTGCCATCCGGCTGACGTCCTGCGCAATCGCGGGCGCCGCCGTGAGGCCGGGCGATTGGATGCCAGCCGCGTGAACGATGTTTTGCGTCCATTTGCCTTTGCGAATGACAAAATCTTCCTCATAGGTTGCCGCGCGAACGCCGGAAAAATATGTAATCGCGTCCCGCTGGCTGAGCGCGGGATCGGTCTTTCGCTGGCGATCAAACACAAACGAGATGTTTTTTGCGCTCGTCGTGAAATCCTCTTTTCGATACGTCTCCACGGCGTCGGGGCCAACCAGCGTGTTTTGATCGATGGTCTTCACAAGACCGCCGCCTTTTGTGTGCTGCTTTTTGGTGGACGACGTGCCGAAGGAAGAGACGATGGTGTTCATCCGAATGGACGCTTTGTGATCGAGAATCGTATTGGTTCCCTTACGCGGGTGGATGGAGTAAAAACGATCCTGCGCCATGCGCGCAACCTCTTCTGCGAAAACGCCAGCTGCGTTGATGACGACCTTTGGATAGATGGTTCCGCGATTGGTCTTTATGCGGACGATTTTGCCGTTTTCCAGCGTCATATCCAGCGCGGCGGTGTCAAACGAAAACGTAACTCCGTTGTCCGCGGCGTTTTCCGCATACGCAATCGCGAGGCCGTAGGGGGAGACGACGCCCGCGTCCGGGAAGAACAGTGCGGCGGAAATCGCGGGATTCATGTTGGGTTCGCGCAGGAAAAACGCACGCCTATTCAGATATTGAACGCGAGGACCGAAGATATGATAGTAAATCTGGCCAAAGAACGCCGCCAGTGCCATCTTTATGCCGATAAACCCAATGTATTGACCGCAGCGTGCAAAGGGGACATCCAGTTCGCGACAAACAGAATCGTACATGCGATTTCCGCGCATGTTGTACGCGCGCTTGACTTGTCCGGGGATGAGATCAATTCCCGGATGCACCATGCCGTCGTTTCGGCTCGTTGTCTGCATCGCGACATCGTGCTCTTTGTCGATGAGTAAAATGTTCATGTCATATCTTGCGCATTCGCGCGCAACTGCACAGCCGATAATACCGCCGCCAATGATCAGCACATCCGGCGTTTTTCCTTCCAACGCGGCGTCTTTGACGGCGGGCAATCGCATCGGCGGTATCTCATCGCCGGTGAAGACAATATCGTTGACCAGTCCGTCATACTTGCGCCGGTTTGCGGCGAGCAACCCCGCGGAGACGATCTCGTCCCAGGAATCCAGCTCACCTTCCAGATAGAGAACACGATCCGCCACGCGCGCGACAACGCGCCCGCCGAAACGCTTTTGTAACGCGTGATTGATCCGCCTGCAATTCGTTTCGCTTTGATTTATCATGTGCTTCGCTCCAAAAAGAAATGTTTACTTGCTTGAAGTCGGTCACGCGACCGACTCATGATATGAGCGTAGCATTTTGCAAATCACTTGTCAATACAGCGGGTAGAATATATGGTTTTTGGGTAAACATATGCGACACTTTGCACGTATGCAAGACTGTTGTGATGAAAAAAGCGCACCGTTTGGTGCGCAAGAGAAAGAATTAGGTTGTCAATTTTGAGAAGTTCTTCGCCATCCACTCGATAAATGCGTTCACATCCATGCCTTCGTTTTGCATCGTGCTCTGAACCATCAACCCGTCCACGAGCGTGAGCAGAAGCCAAGCGAGCTGTTCACCATCCGCACCCGGCGCGCGCTCTAGAATACGGGATTTTAATATGTTCTTAAAGTGGGCATATTGTTCGTTGAGCCGTTCGCGGATCAGGCTCTCTTCTTCGCCTGAGATCGATTCCACAAATAGTCTGAGCCGCAGTTGACCGCTCTCGTCAAATGCGCCGCGAATGAACGTGTAGCGAACGAGACGGGGAAGGGACGTGTCTTTTTCCCGATTGTCAACCCAGGTCAGTAGATCATCCGAAAGCCTGCTCCAATACCGCTCGCCGAGGTCAAGATAGATCTCCGCCTTGCTGCGATAGTGATAAAACAGCGTGCCTTTGCTCACGTCTGCCTCTTTTGCAATTTCTGCGAGCGAAACATCATGCCGCTCCTGAAAGAGCGTAGTTGCGGCATCAAGTATTCTCTGTTTGACGTTGTCGTTTTTGGGTGCGGCCATAGGTAACACTTTCTTTCCGTAGATAGTATCAACGGATCAGGATTTTTTGCTGAGCAGATAGCGGGCGAATTCTTTCGCTCCGTTGATGGCTTGCTTGGTTTGAAACGAGGCGAGATCGTCCACATCGCGCACGGAATACATGCCTTCATAATGCATGTGGTAGTGTTCGCACATGCGCTGCATGCCGATGACGAATGGGTCCGCCGCATACGCCGCGTCGTAGCCGTGCGTCGTGAGAATCGCCAGACGTTTTCCCTCGACGAGGTTGCCTTCTGCCGAACGGTAATATTTCGCAAACCCGTAAAACCGGTCCAGAACCGCTTTTAGTTCGGTGGTGCAGAACCAGGTGTAGATTGGAGTTGCGAGTACGATCAGATCACATTCGATGATGGACTTTGCAATCGTATGCATATCATCTTCTTGCATACAGCCGTACTCGTTTGCCACGTCCTGACAATAGTAGCAGCCTTTGCAGGAGGCGATGTTCATGCTCGCGAGCGTAAAGGGTTCCACCTTTGCGCCTCCAAGGGCGAGTTCTTCTAAAAAGGGTTTTGCCAGCTCGGCTGTGTTGCCATGCAG
>JAQVML010000192.1 GCA_028703645.1 Eubacteriales bacterium | reverse complement strand
TTCACGGTTACACGCCCGTCCCGTCTGAGCGCGATGATGGAAACCCCGTAGCGATTTCGAACATCGACCTGCGCGAGTGAGCGATTGACCCAATCCTTTGGTACGACGACCTCGTGAATACTGTATTCTTCCGAGAGATCGAGCGCATCCAGAACGCCATCGGACACCAGCGAGCGAGCGAGGCGAATGCCGCCGTCGTGCTCCGGCTGCACCACGCGATCGGCTCCGGTCTTGATCAGAAGCTTTTGGTGCAGGTCGTCCTGCGCTTTGGCGACGATCTTCTTGGCGCCCATCTCGCGGCAGAGCACGGTTGCCAGAACCGAAGCGCGAATGTCGTCGCCGATGCAGATGACCACGCAATCAAAATTGCGAATGCCAAGCTGCGCAATGGCGCGCTCATCCGTCGTGTCCGCCTGCACTGCGTGCAGCACGCTGTCCTTTACCGCGCTGACGCGATCCGCTCGCTTATCCACCGCGAGCACTTCGTGTCCCAGGGTGGTGAGCATGCGCGCCGTACTTTGTCCAAAGCGCCCGAGGCCGATGATCAGAAAGCTTTTATTCATATACCGTTCTCCGCTCCTTGCAGAAATTATAGTTCGTTGTATTTTGTTGTGTTCGCCAATGCTCTAGCGGCAGATGGAATCAACCGATCAGAATCTCTTCCTGCGGATAGTGCAGCACCGGCTCCTTCTTGCTCGTGCTCTCAACAAGCGACATCGCAACCGTGAGCAGACCGACGCGGCCCGCATACATCAATAGAATCAGGATCACGCGCGTCACATTCGTGGTTGCCAGCGTCACGCCCGTTGAAACACCGACGGTGCAAAACGCGCTGGTGGATTCATAGAGCTGGTTGAGTAGTCCAAGACTGCCCGCCGGCATGTCCTGCTCCGAAAAGGAAAGCATGGTCGCCATTCCAAACAAGAACAATACGCCAAGCAACGTTAGCGTCAGCGCGCGGCGCACCTGCTCCAGCGGAATCGTGCGTCCAAACGCTTCCGTCTCAAACTGGCCGCGAATATAGGCGCGCGCCGCGAGCAAAAGCGTCAATATCGTGGTGATCTTGAGTCCGCCCGCCGTTCCCGCGGGGCCGCCGCCAACCAGCATCAGCATGATGCCAACTCCCTTGCTCGCGTCTTGCAGCGTTAGCTGGTCGATGGTGTTAAACCCGGCGGTACGCAGCGTAACCGATTGAAACATGGAGTTTAGAATCTTTTCAAACAGGTTCATCCCGCCGATGGTGTTCGGGTTGTCATACTCGATCCAGAGAAACGCAATCGTACCCAGCACAATCAGCAGCACCGTTCCGGATAAAACCAGCTTGCTATGCAACCGCAGTCTTCGAAAATCCCGCGTCTGTCGCATGTTGAGAATTACGCCAAAGCCGAGGCCGCCGGAGATGATCAGCGCCATCAGCACAAACATCATATACGGATCGTGGCTATATCCGGTAAAGGAGCGATAGCCGCCGATCAGGTCAAACCCGGCGTTGCAAAACGCGGATACACTATGGAAGACGGAAAACCAGAGACCTTTTACCCACCCATATTGCGGGATGAACCGAAACGAGAGCAAGATCGCACCCGCCAACTCGAAAAGCCCCGTAACCAAAAGCGCGCCGCGCGCAAGACGGACGACGCCCTGCAACCGGCTTTCGCCCAGTCCTTCCGCCATGCTCATGCGATCATGCAGCGAAATCTTTCTTCCCGTAAACGAAAAGAGAATCATCGACATGGTCATAAGGCCAAGGCCACCGAGCTGAATGAGAATGAGGATGACGACCTGCCCAAAGATTGAAAAATAGGTGCCCGTGTCGGCGACGACGAGCCCCGTCACGCAGGTTGCGCTTGTTGCGGTAAACAGCGCATCAAGCACCGAGAGCGAAAGGCCGCTCTTTCTCGCAAACGGTAGCATCAAGAGCAATGTGCCGGTCAAAATTACCACGATAAAACCGAAAGGTAACACGTTGATCGGTTTTAGCCCCATCTTTGCCTTATGCATACGCCAGTTTGTTTCCCCCCGTGCGGTTTCTTTGCGCGAGACTCAAAAACCGCTTACCCTTCTGTTTGTGATGGATCGCCGCACCGTGATGCGGCGACTTGTATCTCCTCGTTTCAGAGAATCGTTTCTCTTTCTTTTTCTTTTCAAGATCGAAAAGAGAATTCCTCGGAGCATGATCCGACGGATTCGCTTTTTGAGTAGGGATCGTTTTGATATATGACCGTGATTTGCGGCATATAGCCTTCTTCCGATGGTTGATTATACCATAAAATATCGCATTTTTCGGAAGAATCCCATGCGGGTCTTGTCAAAGCGTCGGCTCGTCTCCGCTTTCGATCAGCGTCTCTTCCCGCTCGATCGGGTCCAGTTGCGTAATCGGCTTGATCCAGCGCATCGTGCGATAATACGGAATCGTGATGATGAGCTTGGAGATATCGTCCACCGCCAGCATGATGATATAGGTGGTGATAAACGGCAGTTTCCAGACCAAACCCGCCAGGATGACCGCAGGCGTAATGAAGAGATAGTGGCAGACAACATCCACGATCAGGCCCATGCGCGTGTCCCCGCCCGCGCGGAAGATGCCGACGACCTCAACATATGGAATATAGCGCACCGCGGCGTCGATGGCAAAGATCACAAGCAACGTACGCGCCGTGTGCTTCGCGGCCTCGCTGAGGTCAAATAATCCGATCAGCGGATAGCGAAGCGCAACGATGAGCAGCCCCGCGAGGATGCCGATGATGGGCGTCAGCACCATAAACCTGCGCGAAAAAAGGATGCCCTGTTCGTGATCCCCCGCGCCGATGGCCTTGCCAACAAGAATGTTACAGGCGTTGCAGAGGCCGACGAAAAAGACGAACACAAGTCCCTCAATCGTACGCTCCACCGTCAGCGCGGCGTAGTTATCCGTTCCCATGCGGCCAAACACCATGTTGACCACGAGGATGGAGACGCTCCAAAAGAATTCGTTGAGCAGCACCGACAACGCGCGGCTCCAAAACGGCTTAAAAAATCCTTTGACCGCAAAGATTTGCTTAAGCGGCGCAATCACGACGGTCTTTTTCGCATAGGAGATGATCATCATCAAAACCGGGTTGATCAGCGAAGAGATCGCCGTGGCAAGCCCCGCGCCCGCGACGCCCATGGCGGGCAGGCCAAACGAGCCAAAGATAAAGACATAGTTGAGCACGGCGTTTAGCGCCGCCGCAATTCCGCTCGTCACCATTGGAATCTTCACCTGCTCGGTGCAGCGCAGCATGGTGGAGATTGCAAGATTGATCGTCAGCGAAAGATAGGAAACACACGCAAACTGGAGGTACTTGACGCCTTCCGCAATCAGCGCGGGGTCTTCGGTAAAGAGCCCCATCACAAACGAAGGAAAAAGCCCCACGCCAAAGGTGAAGACCAACCCCAGCGGCACCATAAAGAGCAGCATCATGCCGTAGGTGCGCAAAATGCCTTCCTTATTATTTGCCCCGTGATACTGCGCCACGAAGACAGCGGCTCCGCTGGACATGCCAAACGCGAGCAGTTCCACAAAAAACGACGCCCATCCGGCGAGCCCGACCGCGGCGATAGAGACATCGCCAAGGCGACCGACCATCAGCGTATCGATCAAGCGGAACGAGGTCATCAGCAAATTCTGTAATGCAATCGGTATGATCAGCGGCAACGCAACCGCCCAGAAGGAGCGGTCGAATAAATCCGCGATTCGTTTTTTAAACATAAGAGGTCTCCTTGCGCCAACAGCGCAAAAAGTTGGCGCGTCATCCTGTGTAACAGGGAATTTTTCACATAAAATGCATCCAATTCCCTTGACAATTTGACTAGTATATCAGGTGTTGCGAGAACCCGCAAGCACCCCGCCCTTTACCGCGCGGTCTTCGCCACGCCGACCCCAGCGAGCGCGCAGAGCGGCAGCGCATCCAGCCAAATATCGGGCGCCGCAACGAACGGCAGCAGCCTCGCCGCGGCGCAACCCGCCAGCGCGAGTATCACCGGAACCGCCGCATCTTCCCTGCGGGAAAAGAACCGAATCGCAAGCAACAGCAGTCCAATCGCCAGCGCGCGCATCTGATGAACGCGGATGGTAACCGCAAATTCGCCCAGTGTGCGCGTGTTTTGCGCAAAGAGCACCGTCCCTTCGGGCAGCAGCGCACGCGCGGCAAACCAGGCCGCAACGGGAAGCGCCGCCATCAGCACGACGGCAAGCGTCCAGCCGCCACGCTTTCGCTTTGGCGAAAGCAGCAGCGCGCCGATGCCCGCGCCCAACCCCGCAAACGCGGCAAACAGTCCGGCGGCTCCGGCGACGGCAAACGCGCTGGCGGCGAGATACATGAGCGCGACCGACTTTTGCCGCACGGCAAGCACC
>JAQVML010000191.1 GCA_028703645.1 Eubacteriales bacterium | reverse complement strand
CCTGCGTCTTATCGAGCATGTTTTTAAGTTCGTTGATCATCTGCGTTGCGTCGTCGCTGCCGATATATTCCGCGAGTTCGCCTGTTACAACAAGCTCCTCCGCACCCGCGGCTTTGGCGAGGCTTGAAAGCGAGTTGCCCGTAATGTCCTCATACGCTTTGTAGGCGCCCGTCAGCGCGCCCGTGCCGGAGACCGGGAACGGAGCACTCACGATTACCTGCGCGTCGGCAATTCCCGCCGTTGTGAGGGCGTTGATATACATATCTCCCGTGCAGTAGTTGATGTTATGAATCTCAACGGTCATGCCGGAGCCTGCGGGAAGCGTTTTGATATAGATGCAGGAAAGCGCGACGCTGCCAATCTTGCCATCGGGTACGAGGCCTTCCAGATAGCTGCGCTCTTCGTCGTTGGTCACGCTCAGTTCCGTAACCGTGCCTTCGTCAATGCCAAAGTCGGCATATACAGCCGCACGCTGGCGATCTGTCAAGTCCGCGCCCATCGTGACGCGCTCTTCTCCGTCTTCGTCTGCAAGCGCCGCAGGGGTAAATAATGTAAACCCAACGGCAAGTGCAAGCACTGCCGCAATCATTTTTTTCATAGGACATCCCTCCTTCACGTAACGCCGAAAGTATAGCATACGCCTACCACTGCGTCGATGCAAAACAGGGAATCTTTTCGGTATTGTCATGTTTTGTTTTTATTTTTCACAAAGCAACAATTGTTCGCTTTTTTCGCACCGTTTGACGTTGTTTGCCACTGAATTTGTTGTTTTTTCATCGTGATGAAGCTGTTGCGTTCTTTCTGATTCCAAATGCATCCGAGCAAGCACCACAAATCGCTTTGTCCATTTTTGTCCAGATGGTTCTAAAAAACTTCCTGCGACTTCGATTCCTTAATAAATATGTCGTCGATCGCTTCAGCTCGCAGAATTGCGACGCTTGTCATGACGCGCGTTATAAAAAGAAACGGGCCTCGTCTCCGAAAACCCGTTCAAATACTTGCTCTATGCTTTTATGATTCCGGCTTTGCCGCAGGCCGTCTCATATACAGCTTCGGGTCGACAGGGACAAACCCGTACTTTGCATAGAGTCCGTGCGCGTCGCGCGTGGCGAGGGAACCGATCAACCCTTGCAGCAAATCGTGCGAGAGAATGAACGGAATCAGTGCCTTGCCGATGCCCCGCCCGCGATACCGCTCGTCAATGATCACATCCGCGAGCGAAAACGTCGTCGCGTAATCGGTCACACAGCGAGCAAAGCCAATCTGCTCGGAACCGGAATACACACCAAAGCAAAGTGAGTTTTCGATGGCGCGCGCAATCGTTTCGCGCGTTCTCTCGTTTGCCCAATACGTGCCGTGCAACATCTCATAGATGCGCTCAAGCTGAAGCAAACCCTTGTCGTCGCTGATGAGAAAGCCTTCAAACTCTAGTTCCATGATCCAGTCTTCCTATTGAATTGGAATTCTATCCGTCTAGTTACAGAGCTGCGCCACCTGATCAATAATGCGCGCGGTTCGCTCCGCATCCAAATCATCTTTGAGGCTGTGGTTAACGCCCTCAATTAAATAATAGGGAATGTTCCGTTCCTCGCAAAACGCGCCGAGCGCTTTCCCCGTTAAAAAACGATCCTGTGTGCCAAGCACCATCGAAATCACGCGGGATTCCGGGTCTACCAGCGAAAGCGTTTTGTTCAGCGGTGTTAAAAACAGGTGCCTCGGGCGCAACTCGTAATCCCGCTCATAATGCGCGGCCAATATGGTACCGAGGCTTTTGGAAAGAAACACGACGTCTTGATAGTCCGCAAACGACACGCCTCCAAGCTGCCGCTTTACCGCGCGCTGGGCTACGGCAATCGCTTCTTCCAAAGATTCGATTTCCCGAAATGGAATATGAGAAAAGTCGAGTTTGATCACATCATATCCGCGCGCAGAATAATCGCTTGCAAGGCGTTCAAAAAGCGCCTCTTTGCAGGTAAATCCCGTGCCGGGAAAGCAGACGGCAATGCCCGTTTTCATGTTTTGCTCCCCTTCTTTTTGCCCCTGTTGTTCAATTCCCTTTCACGAATCAGATTCTCTACTGGATAAACTTAACTTTCTTCGAGTGTATCATGCAAAAAGCGCGCGTGCAAGAGTATGCGCTTTTTGTATCTGAAATCGCATGCAAACAAGTTGTAACAACGCTGAAACTATGCGAAGAATCAATCGTTTTTCGCGCTGTCTTTCTTGCCCCTTCTCAGGCGCTTCACGGGGTCGTTTCTCCTGCTGATTTTCGTGAGAAAATGTAGAAAATACATTGACATTTTGGGTGCGATTTGGTTTAATTCCGTTTAGTGACTGTAAACTTGAAGTTTAGAGGTGGTAGACTGATATGGAGATCGGCGTCAAGATCAAGCAGCTTCGCCTGCAGCGCGGTTTGACGCAGGAGGAGCTCGCCGCCCGCACCGAGTTGACCAAGGGATTCATCTCCCAGCTTGAGCGCGACTTAACCTCCCCCTCGATCGCCACGCTCGTGGATATCCTCGCCGCGCTCGGCACCGACGTTGCGGGTTTTTTCCGCGAGTCGCAGGAGGAGCAAGTCGTTTACAGCACGGAAGAAATGTTTGTCAAACAAGAGTCGGATGGTTCCACCATTCAGTGGCTGGTGACAAACGCGCAAAAGAACGCGCTGGAACCGATTCTCGTCACGATTCCTGCCGGCCTTAGCCTCGCGGAAGACGATCCGCACGAAGGCGAGGAGTTTGGCTATGTGCTCAGCGGCAGCGTGACGCTCGTGCTCGGCAGCAAGCGATATCGCGTGAAAAAAGGCGGCAGCTTTTATTTTCGCCCGACACGCGTGCATTACTTAATCAACAGCGGAAAAACCGAATCGCGTGTGCTCTGGGTGAGCACCCCGCCGAGTTTTTAAAAAAGACGTTTCATCGGAACACGTTTTCGTGAGCCGAATCGCATTTGAAGGAGAACCTGAATGAAGGACAAGCATCTGATCGAACTCATCGACGTATCCAAAGCGTATGGCGGCGACGTCGCGCTTTCGCATGTCGATCTCTATATCAAGGACGGAGAGTTTTTAACGCTCCTGGGTCCTTCCGGCTGCGGTAAAACAACCATGCTCCGCCTCATCGCGGGATTCATCATGCCGGAAGAAGGCAGAATCGAGATGGACGGAGTCGATATCGCAAACACGCCGCCGTACCTTCGCAAAGTCAATACAGTTTTTCAAAAGTACGCTCTGTTTCCGCATCTCAACGTTGCGGATAACATCGCTTTTGGTTTGAAACTGCGCAACATCGATAAATCGATCATCAAAGAAAAAGTCGAAGCCATGCTGGAGCTCGTCAACCTCAAAGGCTACGGCTCGCGCTATGTCGAACAGCTCTCTGGCGGACAGCAACAGCGCGTCGCCATCGCCCGCGCGCTGGTCAACGAGCCGCAGGTGCTCTTGCTTGACGAACCGCTTGGCGCGCTCGACCTCAAACTCCGTAAGGAAATGCAGGTAGAGCTCAAAAATATGCAGCAGCGGCTTGGCATCACGTTTATCTACGTCACCCATGATCAGGAGGAAGCGCTGACCATGAGCGACACCATCGTCGTACTCAAAGACGGCGTCATTCAGCAGATCGGAACACCAACGGATATCTACAACGAGCCGAAAAACCCATTTGTCGCGGACTTTATCGGAGAGAGCAATATCATCCCCGGCATCATGCTGCAGGATTTAAAGGTGCGCATGAACGGCGTGGTCTATGACTGTGTCGACAAAGGATTCGGCAAAAACACCGAAGTGGACGTCGTCGTGCGTCCCGAGGACATCGATATCGTGCCTGCGGAAGGCGCACGCGTGGTCGGCAAGGCGGTTTCCGTCGTGTTTATGGGCGTGCATTACGAGGTGGACGTCGACTGCGGCGGATATGAGTGGGTCATTCAAACCACGGATTATGTCGAGCGCGGGCAAGTGGTCGGCATCTCGATTCCGCCGGATGCGATTCATATTATGAAGAAAACGCAGCAGACCAATCTTTTCGACGCGGTGGCGTATCCGGATGACGGTGAGATCGAGATTTTGGATCATCGATTCGCTTGTCTCAATCTGGAATCGTTTGAGACCAAGGACGACGTGCTTGCGGCGATTGCGCCAGTCGATGTTCAACTCATTCCCCCGCAGGAGAGCGAGCTGACGGGCGTGGTGCGCGCCTGCATGTTCCTTGGTACCCATTATGAAGTGACCATCGGCTGCGGTGAAGAGGATTGGATCGCCTACTCCGCGGAATACATGGAGTCCGGCGAAGAAATCGGCATTCATGTTGCCGCAGACAAGATCGCGGTGAGCGCAAATGAAACAAACTAACGCGCAAGGGCTGAAAACTGCAAAAGGCATTCACATCCGCAGAAGCGT
>JAQVML010000190.1 GCA_028703645.1 Eubacteriales bacterium | reverse complement strand
GGCCCTCCAAAGTCTTTTGCAGATACATTGTTTGATGAAACGGAAAAGACCCCCGACGGAAAGAGCTATATCTCCAACTCCTACGAAAGACGCGGCGAAATCATCCCTTACCCCACCCTCTACTACACCGCTGCCTACGCCGACGAGTGGGCGCCAAACGGAGAAACCGAGTGGAACGGCTACCCGATCCAGCAGATTTCGCAGGAAGATCTGGACGCGATTCTCGCTGAGGCGCGGGGAGAGGCGGCGGCGGAATCGGTCGCTCTTTCGCCCGCACCAACGCAAGCGCCGACTGCGGCACCGGCAAGCACCTCACAACCCGACGCCACAAGCGCCGACGCTTCGGCAGACAACTCGTGGATACTCAAGACGATTGCGCTTGCGGTGGTTGCGGTCGGGGCAATCGTGGTTTCGCTCGCGCGAAAGAGGAAGAATAAGTAGCTTGGGCAAATCTGCTCGAAATCATGAAGAAAATCAAAATGCTGACCAAGAGAATTTTGCTTGCCTTGTTTGCTCTGCTGATGCTGACCGCGCCTGCGCTTTCCCTCGCCGAAAGCGACTATGAAACAGGCGACGGGTGGATTTATCAGGATGGTGAGTTGAAAATCACTACAAATAACGGGCTCATCAACTTTCTTTATCATGAGTTTGATATGATAGGAGATCCGCAGCATAAGCACTCTGCTGCCGACGTGGATCGCGTTATCATCGGTAAGGATGTCACCGATATCATAATTGACTATTTTATCGGTGATTATAATCCTTCCACCACATCGGTTGAAGCGGGAAACGATACATTCGTTATTGATGGTGGGTGGGTCATCAACAAGAAGACGAATACTCTTTTTGGCGCAGCAAATGTTAAGCAGAATAAGAACCGATCTGAAATCAACGACCTTCCGACCTACATTGAGCATATTGGTATGTATGCTTTTAGTGATTGCAGAGCGTTAAGACAGATTACGATACCTGATCTTGTTATCAGTATTGGAGATTTTTCTTTTAGCGGATGCGAATGCTTAGAAAATATCACGTTACCAAGCAAAGTAATCACAATAGATAATTTTGCGTTTAGCGAGTGCACAAATTTGAAACGGATTAATTTTGAAGCTGCAATAAATAGTATAGGAATTGCCGCCTTTCATGTATGTGTTAATCTTGAAACGCCGTCTATATATAATACAAAGACCGAGGTTATGCAAAGCAACAGCTTCTGGGGATGCGATCAGTTTAGAATTGTTGAGTTTCCTGCGTCATTAAAGATGGTGGAAGACCAAGCATTTGCGATGTGCGAGAATCTAAACACATTGATATTCAATTCAGACCAGTTAATCATTGAAAACGGTGCATTCACATATTGTAAGAACCTTAAAAAACTGGTTTTCAAAAAAGGTAAACCGATTTCCATTGGTACTACAATGTTTAACGAAGATGGAAAAACACCGGACGGTAAGTGCTTTATCACCTACTTATATGATACAAACGGCGAAACCATCGCCTACCCAACCCTCTACTACACCGCAGCCTACGCGGGCGAGTGGGCGCCAAACGGCGAGACCGACTGGAACGGCTATCCGATCCAGCAGATTTCGCAGGAGGAGCTGGATGCAATCCTCACTGAGGCGCGGGGGGAGGCGGTGCCGGAATCGGTCGCTCTTTCACCAACGCCTTTGCCAACAAGCACGCAGCAGCCCAACCTAACAGACGCAAATTCTCCGGTAGACGACGGATGGGTGATCCAAACAATCATGCTTGCGATGGTTATGGTGGGGGTTGCTGCGGTTGTAGTTCTCGTGAATCCGAAACGAAAGAGGAAATAGGCGATACAAGAAGTTATGCGGTAAAATGCAAAACAGGCGCGATCTAATGGATCAGGCCTGCTTTTTTGTATGGATTCTTGCGCGTTGGTTTTTACGCCGAGCGCTATTTCTTTGGCGTTGGGGTGGGTGTTGGCGTTGCCGCGGGCAAGGGCGTCATGCCCAGCTTCGGCGTGAGCAGCGGCGCCGGGGATGGAGACGGAGTCGGCACATAGACCCATTCCGGATCGATGTAATCATAGACCTTACGAAGCCCGATGTCTGTGTGCATGTGGCGGTTTCTATCGTTCTCGGTGAGCATAAAGTGCATCGCGTCGCAGGTGGTCTCGTAATAAAACCCCCACTCGAACCCCGCCCGGTAAAACGCCAGATCATAGAGCAGATAGTTCACAATGGTGTTCGGAACCATTTGGTAGCGTGCGGGATACGTGCCGTCGTAGGTGAAATCGTAATACTGGATTCCGCTTGCGTCGGTCTTGATGCCGTTGTAGGTCAGGTGATTGCGCACATCGCCGCCGATCAGATCATGATTGCTTAAAAGATTACTGTTCGGATAGAGGTTGTCGTTGACGTCAATCGCGGTACCCAGCGCGTGATGGCTTATATAGTCCAGATTGGTCTGAAAGCGCGGCACAAAGGTACCATGCTTTGCGACCAGATCGTCCAGCAGCATGATTTTGCCTTCGAGGGTTTTGCCACTGTGTCGGTTGAGCAGGGAGACGCGCACATAGGTGTTTTCCAGATAGTGGTTTGCCGCTTCAAAATACGGCACGGCGTTTACATGCACGCGACCGAGGCTTGAGCGGACGATGTGCGCGTTGCGCCAGGCAACATCAATGCCGATGCCGCGCCCACCACTGATGTAGTAGGGAAAGAGAAACGAGCTCGTGTCGCCGCGGAAAAACTCCAGCGCGTCTTGATAGTTGTCGTCAAACTTGTTTTGTGTCAGCGTGTGTGGCTTATAAACCGCGATATTGCAGGCGGCGGAGACCAGCACAACCGGCTCGGGTTGGGAAATGCTTGTCGCGCTGAGCGTAAAGCGGTATTGCCCCGCGCGGAGAGCCCGAACATCAAACTTCTTGTCCAGCGAGTCAAGGGTTTTGGACGTGAGCGAATAGGCGGTAATGCTTTGTTCCGGCAAAAACGAGACGCTCTGTTTTACGCTCGCGCCGTCTCCGCTTGTGGACGCAATCTCCGCGGTGACGCTCGTGAGCGCGCTATCGCTGTAGATAGAACCGTGTAGGTTATAGTCGAGTCCCTGCTGGAGCGTGTCGCCCTCGTGAATGATCGGCACTTCCGGACAAGACTGAAACTGAATGCCCTCATAGCCGACCGGCATCAGCCCGCTGCCAGCGGAGGCGCTCAGCATGGCGATGGTCGCTTTCTTGAGAAATCCTTGCGTGGCAATATGCGCCTCGGCGGTCGTCCAGTAGTGCACCGCCGCGCTATCCGTGCCCGCGCGGAGCATCTTTGCGGCGTTTGCTGCGCTGGGCTCGCGCATCGGGTCGCTCATGGTTTCTTGCACGGCGGGCGCTTCCGCGCGGGCAATGCGCGCCAGTACCTCTGCTTCGTCGATGCGAACCAACTGCGAGGGCAGCACATAGCCGAAATTTCCCGCCTCGGTGATCACATAATAATAGCCTTCCATCTCTCCGAGAATGCGAACCAGGTGCTCGCATTCCGTCGCGAGAACTTCGCTCTTTTCCCGCGAATCCGCGAGCAGATCGCAGTTGGCGGCCTCGATGCGCGCATAGCCGGAAACGCCGGTTTTTGCGAGCTTGCTATTGTGCGCGTCTCTTACAAGTACATAGCCCACGTCGCCGGAAAAAGTGGATTTTACCTGATAAAACGCGGCACCCTCCGGCGAGGTCACCTCGGAGAGGATGATCAACTCGCTGATGTGCTTCGTGCTTACGTTTCTCAGCTTGATTTTCGTCGATTTTTTGGTGGGCTCGGGGTAGAGAAAGATTGCCGTGCCCGTCGAAATCAGCCGAAGCGTCGGCAGGTCGGTCTGCAGGTTTTCGCGGATGCGGCGCGCGACGTCAACCGCGACAAATTCGCTTGGCTGCTGCGCCGATTCCGGCTGTGCGCTTTGCGTGACCGTCGCGGTGGGCAGCGGGGTGGCCTCCGGCGAGGTGGTTGCGTCCGCGCGCAACACTATGGGGGTGGACAATGCCGTTCCCGCCAAAAACACAGTGATGATGCAAATAGATAGAAGCTGGGATCGATTCATAGGTCTCCTAACGAAGTTCTATGGCACACGGCACGGGCCGAGTTCAATGACATGCTCTCGTGAGCAATAGTATACACGACAGCGAGGGAAAAAACAAAAGGGAGCAACGGAGTATTGTGCGATAAAAAGAACGGAAGCCGCGCTCCCGTTCTTGATTCGCCTGAAAATTCCTCAGTCTTGCGGCACATGCATCCGCAATGCGTTTGCGTATAATTCTTGCAGTTCCGGCCGGAATCCCGCAACCAGTGTGCCGCGGTAAAAATCCGTCACCGTCGTGGAGTGAATCACGCGCATATCGCCAAGATAGATCATCACGTGCGAGATGCGCGCCTGGGGTTCGCCGAGGAGG